>CAYYEE010000060.1:0-14335 GCA_964470775.1 uncultured Planctomycetota bacterium
GGTAGACACTACCCGTCGCGAGGATGATCGTCGGCGCTTTGAACACCCCCGAATCCGTCGTAACTTGGTACTCCCCGTCCTGCGTCGGCGCTATCTCGCTGGCGCGCACCGGCGAAAGCAGCTCCGCGCCAAAACGCCGCGCCTGTGAAACGATCTTCTCGCTAAGCTCCATGCCCGCAACGCCTTCGGGGAACCCCGGGTAGTTCTCCACAAGGTCGGTCGTGTTGATCTGGCCCCCGTAGAGCTCAGATTCGAGAACCACAACGCTCACCATCTCACGGGCCAGGTAGAGCGCAGCCGTCAGACCTGCGAACCCGCCGCCAACGACCACGCAGTCCGCCCGCCGCGGGCCTGGCTGACCTATTCCAAGTACTTGCAGCAACTCGGTTTCCGTCGGCCGGACGTGCAGCTTCCCGTCCACTTCCACCACCGGCAGCATACGCTTGCCGTAGTTGGCGGCCTCAGCTCTGCGAGATGCCTCCGCGTCCTTCTCCACATCCAGAGTGGTGTAGGAAATGCCGTGGGCTTCCAGGAGTTCTTTTACTTTGGCGCAGTCCGGGCACCATGGAGCGCCATACAGGACAACCTGGTTGGGCATGAGCGTTTCCTTTGCGCATGGCCGGGAGAAGAGACTATCGTGACCGTGGCAGGCAGTCAGAAAAGTCAACACCTCACCGGGGACATGTTGCGGAAGCCCGCCAGCGGCGGGATCGCAACGTGTCCCCGGAGCAGACCTCAACGGGCTGTTGGATCGGAAGATATACGCAGGCGGCGGGCCTGTCAAGGGAAAGGGCAGCCCCGGCTGGTGTGGGGTGAGTGCAGATGACCGACCTGGGGGCCGGGCCTAAAGCCGCCTGTCCGAGAAACCGATGAATACAGTAAGCATTACAATTGGCTGTGGGGGGATTGTGCCCTTTGGCCTATCGGGTTCAGAGGGGACGGCCGGACCTTAGAACCAGGAGGCGCGCGAACACCCCGGCAAAGCGGGCCGGAAGACAGCGCAGCGGCGCAGGACGTCCCCTGCGGCGCGACGCGGCGCTTTTGGTTTGGGGCCGGGACCGGAGCGTTAAATGACCGGCGCATACGCCAACATGGACTACGCTCTGTTTGTCTACGGCGTGTGTCTGCTGTTGCTGGGCGGGGCAAGCTGCGCCATGGGCCGGGCGCGCACGATCGGCATGCCGTGGTCGTGGCTCACCGCCTTTGCTGTGTTGCACGCCCTGAACCAATGGGTCGGCATGGCGGAGCTCAGTCTATCCGAACGCTTGGCGCTGGGCGCGCCCCGTCTGGTGTTGGCTCTTCTCTCCTACCTCTGCTTGGTCGAGTTCGGCCGCCGTGGGCTGTGGGGCGCACAGCGAGGGCTCTGGATTCCCGCCGCGGCCGCCGCGCTGGGCGCGTCCGGCGCGCTGTTGGACGACCTCAGGGGCGTCGCCGCGACCGTGGGCTACGCGGTATCGTTGCCTGGGTGCCTTCTCGCCTTTCTGGCCCTGCGCCGGCGGGCCCAGGACATGTGCGGAAAGGAACGGCTTGGCCTGCACACGGCCGGAGCAGCGTTGCTCATCTTTGGCGTGTTCAACATCGCCCCGCCGGTTGGGGTCTCGTTCGATCCTGCGTCCTGGCTTAGCGCCGACGCGTTGCTTCACGACGTGGGGCTGCTGACACAACTGGCGCCTGCTCTGCTTATGGCCGTGGCCGCGGTCGGGCTGGGCTGCGCCTATGAGGCGGCCTTCTGGCGGACCCATTTCCAGGGCGTGGCGCGCTTTTCCAGCGTTCTGTCCTCCGAACGCGTTATAGCCACTCTTTTCGTCGCCGTTCTCGTGGGCGGCGGCGTGCTCACGTCGTGGGTCGGCTCTGAAGAGGACGCCACGCGCAGAGCGGACCTTCTCACCCAGACGCGCATTGGGGCCATGTCTCTTGATCTGGGACACGTGCTGGCTCTGTCAGGCAGCAAAGCGGACCTGCGCTCTCCGCCCTACCTGCGCCTCCGCGAGCAGCTCGCGCGGATTCGCCGTGCGCGTCCTGACTGCCGGTTCGTCTATCTGATGCGGCGCAAGGGCGACAGCGTCGTGATGCTGGCCGACTCGGAGCCCGAGTCTTCGCCCGACTACTCACCCCCCGGCCAGACCTACTCGGAGGGAGAGACCGACCCCGGCGTCCGAGAAGCCCTGTGGGCCGGACGTGAATGGACCGGCGGGCCCGTCGAAGACCGTTGGGGCGTGTGGGTGAGCGCCTTGGTTCCTCTCTTTGACCCGCGGACCGGGGCCGTGGTGGCCGCCTTTGGGATCGACTTCGACGCCCGCCAGTGGCAATCCCGGCTCTGGGCCACCCGCCTGCTGCCCGTGTCCGTGACGCTCGTTTTCCTAGCCGTGCTGGGCGGGACGTTCGTCCTCCATCGCCGGTCGCAGGAATCACGCTGGCGGATCGCCGCGTCAGAGGAGCGGCTGGCCGGGGCGTTGGAGGCCACCAGCGAGGGCGTCTGGGAGCGAGACTTCGTCAGCGGCCGCGTGAAGGTCGCTCCGCGCTGGCTGGCCGCCCTGGGATACGTCCAGCAGGAAGCGCTGATGGGCGACGACGTGTGGCGAGGGTTCGTCCATCCTGATGACCTCCCGAAGGCCTTGGCCGCGCTGGACGCCCACCTCTCCGGCCAGACGCCCGTCTTTCGCTGCGAGATAAGGCTGCGGACCAGAACCGGCGCGTACCTTCACTTCGCCCGTCACGGCAAGGTGGTCCAGAGAGACCCCACAGGCAAGCCCCTGCGCATGGTGGGCGCCGATGCGGACATCAGCGAGCGCAAACGCGCTGAAGAAGCCCTCGTGGAGAGCGAACGCCGCCAGCGCGTCATCCTGGACCACATCCAGGCCGGTGTGTTCGTCATCGACCCCGCGACGCGGACCATCCTTGAAGCCAACCCCGCCGTCGAGCAGCTTGTGGGCGCCTCCCGGCGCGAGATCGTCGGCAACGTGTGCCACAAGTTCGTCTGCTCGGCCGACGCCGGCCAGTGCCCCGTCGCAGACCTGGGCCAGACCTTAGACCGGGCAGAGAGGGTGCTCGTTACGGCCCGCGGAGAGCGCATCCCCGTGCTCAAGAGCGTCCGGAGGATCGAGCTGAACGGCAAGCCCTTGCTGCTCGAGAGCTTCTATGACATCCGTGAATGGAAGCGCGCCGAGGAGACGCTGCGCCGCAACGAGGATCGACTCCAACGCGTCAACGCCTGTCTGCTGTCCATGGGACCCGACTATGACGAAAACGTGGCGCGGGTGACCGCCCTGGCCGGCGAAATGCTCGGCGGTGACTTCGCCGTCTACCGCCGCCTGGAGGACGACGTCCTCCGGGCGCGAGGGCAGTGGAACGCCCCGCCGCTGCTCACCGAGGATAGCCGGCCCGAAGGCCGGGTCGGCTATGACGCCATCCGCATGGCCCAGCCAGGCCCTTACTTCGTGGCCGGCCTCCCCGCAAGCCGCTACGCCGAGACCGACCCCAGCGTCAAGGCCTATGGCCTCCAGTGCTACATGGGCCACCCCGTGCGGTGCGAGGATAAGCCCGTGGGCACGCTTTGCGTGTTTTTCCAGCGCCCCTATCAACCCACCGACGCGGACCGCAAACTCATGGGCCTGCTTGCCGCGGCCCTCAGCAACGAGGAGAACCGACGCCTGACACGCGAAGCGGAAAAGACCCTCGCTTTCCGGGCCGAGTTCCAGCGTGTGCTGATGGAGATGGCCACCGGCCTCGTCAACGTCGCCTCCGTGGACCTCGACGCCGCCATCCAGAGCGCTTTGGCCACCATCGGCACGTTCGCCGGAGTGGACCGCGCCTACCTGTTCCACTATGACTTCCGGCGCAAGGTCATGGTGAATACGCACGAGTGGTGCGCCGAGGGCGTCCCTTCGGAGATGGCCAACCTCCAGAACGTGGAGTGCGGCCTTCTCCCGGAGTGGGTGGCCGCCCATCAGCGAGGCGAGACAGTCCACGTGCCGCGGGTGGCCGATCTGGAGCCAGGCGCGCCCCTGCGGAACATTCTGGAGTCGCAGGGTATCCGGTCCCTCATCACCGTGCCCCTGGTCCATGGCAAGGAGTGTCTGGGCTTCGTCGGGTTCGACGCCTGCAAGGACGAGAAGACCTGGGACGCGGACGAGATCGCCTTGCTGAGAATCCTCGCTGAACTCTTCACCAACGCCGAGATGCGCCGCCGCCACGAGGACGTGGTGACGCGGGCGCGCCAGGAAGCCGAGGAACTCAACGCGCAACTCGAACAGGCGCTCGCACGATCAAACGAGATGACGCTGCAGGCCGAGATGGCGAACATCTCCAAGAGCGCTTTTTTGGCCAACATGAGCCATGAAATCCGCACGCCCATGAACGGCGTGCTGGGCATGCTGAGCCTTTTGGGCGACACTCCCTTGGACGAGCGCCAGAAACGCTTTGTGCGCACCGGCCGCCGCTCCGCCGAGGCCCTGCTCCAAGTCATCAACGACATCCTCGACTTCTCCAAGATAGAGGCCGGCAGGCTGGACTTGGAGGCCGTCGACTTCGACCTGCGCGCCACGCTGGAGGACGTCGTGGAGACCGTGGCCGACAAGGCCCGCGCCAAAGGCTTGGAGTTGGCGTGCGAGGTCCACCCCGACATTCCGGCCCTGGCCAGAGGCGACCCCGGCCGCGTGCGGCAGATTTTGATGAACCTGGTCAGCAACGCCGTGAAGTTCACCGAAAAGGGCGAAGTCGTCGTGCGCGCCTGGGCCGAGGCCGCCTCGGATGAAGGCATGTTGTTGCGCTGCGAGGTCAGGGACACCGGCATCGGCATCCCCGTCGAAAAGCAGGACCGCTTGTTCAAGTCCTTCTCCCAGGTCGACAGCAGCACGACCCGGCGTTTTGGGGGCACGGGCCTGGGCCTGGCCATTTCGCGGCAGTTGGTCGAGATGATGGGGGGGCAGATCGGCGTCAAGAGCCAGGCGGGGCAGGGCGCCACCTTCTGGTTTACGGCCAGGCTGGACAAAGCCTCTGGAGGACGCGCAACCCCCCAGCGCGCTCCGCTCATCGGCACGCGGGCGCTGGTCGTTGACGACAACGCGACCAACCGCGAAATCCTGAGCCACTACCTCAGCGCCTGGGGCTGCATGTGCGTCCAGGCCGCGGGAGGCAAGGACGCCCTGGCCATGATGCGCCGCGCCGCCGCCGACGGCGCCGCGTTCCGCCTCGCCGTGATCGACCGCAACATGCCCGGCATGGACGGCGAGGAACTCGGCCGCCGGATCAAGGAAGACCCCCAACTGGCGTCCGCGGCCCTGGTCATGCTCACCTCAATGGCCGAGACGCCCTGCGGCGCCGAGATGCGCGCGGCCGGCTTCGCGGCGTGCCTCAGCAAGCCCGTGCGCGAGGCCCGCTTGTATGACGCCATCGCCGTGGCCCTGGGCCAGCGGGAGCAGATGGAGGAGGTGGAGGAGGAGTCGCTGACTATACGAGCTTCGTCCAAGGCCGGCGCCAAAATCCTGCTGGCCGAGGACGACGAGATCAACCGCGAGGTGGCCACCGAAGCCTTGCGGCGCGCCGGCTACGTCGTCGGCTACGCCGCAACAGGCAAGGAGGCCGTGCGGGCCGTGCTTTCCGGCGAATACGACCTCACGCTCATGGATTGCCACATGCCCGAGATGGACGGCTTCACCGCCACGCGGCTGATTCGCCGCCTGGAGCTTCAGAGAAACCGCAGGATGCCGATTATTGCCTTGACGGCCAACGCGATGAAAGGCGACCGAGAACGCTGCATCGAGAGCGGGATGGACGACTATCTGAGCAAGCCGCTGGACATCGGGCGCCTGCTCAAGATGATCGAGTCTCGGCTCGGGGACACCAAGGTGACCAAACCTGTCCTTGAGTACGAGCCGTTCCTGGCGCGTTGCGGCGGCGATGACGCGTTCGCCGCCAAGATGATCTGCCGGTTCCGGGCCCGCCTGCCCGACGACGTGAAAGCCATCCGGGCGGCCGTGGACGCCGGCGACGCCGCTCTCGTGGCCTCTCTGGCCCACCGGCTCAAGGGAGGCGCCGCCAACCTTTCGGCCGAGCCTCTGCGCGCCCTGGCGTTCGAGATAGAGACGTTGGGCAAGGAGAATAGGACCTCGGACCTGCCGGAACGGTGCGCGCGTCTGGCCCAGGTTGCGGCCGACTTTGTGGCGGGCACGGCGTCGTACGAAACGGCGGGCGCGGCCGCGGCGCCTCTGCCGGCTTCGTAAACGGAGGGCGGTGACGGCGCGGGGACATGTTGTGGATGCCCGCCATCGGCGGATCGCGCCTTGTACCCGGAGCAGGCGAGAAGAGCCGGCGGGGCCTCCTGAAAGGAGCGCGTGGATGAAAATTCTGGTGGTGGACGATGACGACATCGGGGCCGAAATGCTCTCCATGGCCCTCACGCAGGCGGGGCATGAAACCGTCACCGTGCACGACGCCGAGTCGGGCCTCAAGGCCCTTGAGGACGAATCCATCCGCGTCGTCATTTCCGACTGGGTCATGCCCGGCATGGACGGACTGGAGCTCTGCCGGAGGATCCGTTCCGGGGGGTTCGGCCGCTACGTCTACGTCATCATGCTGACCGCGCAGGACAAGCCCGAGCACGTGGTCGAAGGGCTCTCCGCCGGCGCCGACGACTTCGTGCGCAAGCCCTTCAACACCGCCGAGCTCCTCGTGCGCGTCAAGTCCGGGGAACGCGTCGTGTCGCTGGAGACGCGCCACGTCGCTATCTTCGCCATGGCCAAGCTCGCCGAGTCGCGCGATCCCGAGACCGGCCAGCACCTCGAACGTATGCGCAACTACTCCAGAATCCTCGCCGCGCACCTGACGAGACAGGACGGGATGCGCGGCAAGCTCGGCGCCGATTTCGTGGAGAACGTATACCTCACCAGCCCCCTCCACGACATCGGCAAGGTCGGCATTCCCGACTATGTGCTGCTCAAGCCAGGCCGCCTGACCGACGAGGAGTTCGACCTCATGAAGCACCACACCAGCGTGGGCGCGGACACGCTGGCCGCCGCCGCCAGGCAGTACCCCGGCGTGGAATACCTGAGGATCGCCGAAGGCATCGCCCGCGGCCACCACGAGCGCTTCAACGGCAAAGGCTACCCTAACGGGGTCAAGGGCGAGGAGATTCCTCTGTGCGCAAGGATCGTCGCCCTTGCCGACGTGTATGACGCGCTCGTGTCAAAGCGCGTCTACAAGGCCGCCATGCCCCACGACGTAGCCAAGAACATCATTCTCAAGGAGCGCGGCGAGCAATTCGACCCCATGGTTGTGGACGCGTTCCTGGCTCACGAGGCCGAGTTCGTTGAGTGCCGCGAGAAGTTCGCCGAGGTGGCCGCCGGGGAGTGAGCCGCGGCCGCGGCGGGGTCAGGAGCCGGGCAGGACGCCGCGGAGGTACTCCGCCGCGCCGCGGGCCGTCTCCTCGATGCTCTTGTCGCGCGCGGCGGGCTCGATGACGTCCACGTACCCGTCGTAGCCGGCTGCCCGGAGCGATTCAAAGAACGCCGCGAAATCGATCTGGCGGTTCTGCGCCGGGTCCACGCGCCGGTACGTCACCTTGGCGCCGTCGCGCAGCGCCAGCACGCTGTCCCCCGTTCCCACCTCAATGCTCTGAAGGTTGCACCCGATAATCCGCCCCGCCAGCGGCGCGAACAGGTTGCGGCTGAACAACTCGCCGGCCATGAGGTGGTTGGACGGCTCGACGATGACACCTACGCGCCGGTCGTCGGCTTGCTGAAGAGTCTGCGCGGCTAGGGCCACGGTCTCGAATTCGCTTCCCGTGTGCATTTGGGGGCCGATGCGCATGTCCGCGTCGAGGTCTTCCGCTACGCGCGACAGCGCCGCCGGCGCGCCGGCCACGCGGAAGGTCTTTACCCCCAGAGCGCGCGCGACGGGCACAAGCGCCTTGACCGCGTCCGGCGTCGTCGAGATGGACGAAACGCGCAGCCCGGTCGCCGCCAGCTCCGCTTCCAGCAGGCGCAACTCCTGGGCGGTCGTCTGCGGCGTAATCTGCCACTGGCGAAGGCCCACGCCCTGATAGCCCGTGTCGCGCGCCAGACGGACAAATTCCACAAGGCTTGGCCGGGGATTGCTGGCCTCGACGATGCGGCCTGAAAGACAAAGATACATGGGTACGCTGCCCTCCCAATTGTATGCCACGGCTGTGACGAATATAGCAGCGCTCCACGGAGACCGCAATTGCGGCGCGTCCGCAATGCCTCTGCGCTTTCGCGGCGGCTGGCCCACCCGCGCCTCCGCCCATCCCCAGCCGTCCCTCAGCCGCTGACGATCCCCATCCCGGCCGGCGGGACGCGGCCCGGCGAGGCGGGGCGGCGCAGCGCGTCCACCGTCTGGCGGAAGGGGCCGGGAATGAACTGGGCTGAAACGTTGAGGACCCACAGGGAACCGCGCGCCTGTTCGAGAAGCGCCGGCATTGCCGCCGGCGTTGTGACGATGGCGATCGTCTCCGCCGCCGTCGAGCATGCGATGGACTCCATCGGCCCAAGACCGTAGCGCACGGTCCAGTCGCCTTGCCGCCAAGTAACCAAGTGCTCCAGGTAGAACCCGTTCCAGCGGCGAACCGCCTCCGCCGCGCCCGGCGGCGTCTGGTCGAGGTCCATGGACAGCATCGGCACGCCCGCCATGGCGCAGATCATGTGGCGCGCGATGTTGTCCTCCGTCTCGTCCGCCCTCCAGAAGGCCGGATCCGCGTGAACAGGGACGCGGCTGCCCACGGCCAGCCGCACCTGCGCGATGCGATGCAGATTGTCGAGAAAGTCGAACGGCACGTCGCCCGCGCGGAACTGCGTGGCGCAGGGCAGCGCCTGCGGGCCGTTGTAGCGCTGGCGGTACTCGATCAGCGCGTCCGGTTTCACAGCGCGGATGGCGTGGGCCAGCCGCGTCATGAAGCGCCGCATGGCGTGGCCTCGCCCAGCCTCCAGCGTGGCGGGCACGGCATCCAGGAAGTCCACCTTAAGACCGTCGAGCCCGTTGTCCTTCATCAGCTCCGCCATCCGCCGAATCACCGCTTCGCTTTCCTCGCCGCGCTGAGGGTCAAGGACGCGGTAACCCTCGGTCTCATCATCGAAGCACGCGCCCCGCAGAGCCGCGTGCGCCTTGGACCGGACCCCCAGCATCAGCGGCGCCACCCACAGCATATAGCTCATGCCCATGTCCTGCACCGCGCGCACATGGCCCGGCATGTCAGGGAACTTGCGCGGCGACGGCCTCCAGTCGCCGATGTCTGCGTACCAGTCAGTGATCGTCTGCGGAGAGACGCGTTTGTCCGCGTCAATGCACCAGCCGTCATCCACGATCATCGTCCGGAATCCCAGCCTGGACGCGGCCAGCGCGGCCCTCTCGACCCACGCGGCGCTTACCGCCGCGTGGCGGGCGTACCACGTGCAGTAGACCGGCTGCCAGGCCGCTGGCGGAAAAGACGGACACGGCGCCGCGGCGGCCAGGAATTGCCCCAGACACTCGTCCCACGGGCGCTCTGTCTCGTCTACCACAAGGTCAAACGACGCCCCGTCCTCCATGGCCGCCACGGTGAACTCCACCGCGTATGTGGCCGTGCTCTGGTCCATGAGGGCCTGGATGCGGACATCGCCGACCGGACCGGCCAGCCCCGCGGCGCAGCGGTTCTGGCCCCGCTGGTTGATGAAAGCGATGAAGGGCGCGTCCCTGTGAGGCGCTGTGTTCGCCTCGATGCGCCAGTCGAGCTTGAAGCTGGGCTGTCTGAGGGAAGGCGCCCACCAGCCCTGGACGTCGCGGATCGGGACGCGGAAGCGGATGACCGTGGCCAGGCGGCCGGGGCAGACGCGCCAGACGCCCGCTTTGAGGCCAGGCCGCGGCGCCGGGCTCAAGGGCCGGCCGTCCGCGGTATGGAAGCATAGATCCAGCATGGATTCCTCGCGGGGACAGTGACAGGGAGGACGCAGGCGCGAATGATAGCACGGCACTTGGCGCCGCGCAAAGAGGATGCCCCGCCTCCTGGCCGCCGCCGTTTCCGCCATAGCGCCCCATCACGGCTTGCCGGCGGATTCGTCTTTGGCGGCGCCGGCCAGCGTGTCGTGGATGACCTTGGCCAGGTCGTTGCGGAGCAGCGGTTTGAGGACAAACGCCGAGGCGCCGATGGCCTTGGCCTTTTCCGCGGTCATCTCCTCGTTGAAGCCCGTGCAAAGGATGGCGGGCAGCCCCGGCCGCAACGCGCGAATCTCGCGGATCAGGTCCGCCCCGGTCATGCGCGGCATGGTCATGTCCGTCACGATCAAGTCGAAACGCTCCGGGTCGCGCTGGAAAATCGACAGCGCCTCGGGCCCGCACGTGGCCGATACCACCTCATAGCCCAGCCCGCTCAAAATACGTTGCTGCACGCTGGCGATGGCGGGCTCGTCGTCCACGAAGAGGAGAACGCCTTTGCCTGTGATAGGGGCCGCCTGATTGGTGGGGGGCGGGGTCTCCGGAATGGCGGCCAGAGGCAGAAAGACGTGGAACGCCGCGCCCTTGCCGGGCTCGCTCTCCACGGTGATGAAGCCGTCGTGGCTTTCGACAATGCCGTGCACGACCGAAAGGCCCAGCCCCGTGCCGCCTTGGCGCTCCTTGGTCGTGAAGTACGGCTCGAAGATGCGGTCAATAATGCCCGGCGGAATCCCATGCCCCGTGTCCTGGACCGTGAGTTCGAGGAATGGCCCCGGCGCCGGGCCGCGCGAAGGCAGCGGCGCGCCGGCGGGCGTCTCGGACAACGACACGGTAAGGACGCCCCCTTTGCCGCGCATGGCGTGGGCCGCGTTGGCGCACAGATTCATGATGATCTGGTGAATCTGCGTCGGGTCCGCGAGGACGAGCCCCGAGGCGGCGGTGGAGCGGCAGACGACCTCGATCGTGGAGGGCAGAGACGCGCGGAGGAGCTTGGTCGCTTCGCGGACAATGGACTCGACCCGGACCGGGTGGCGCTCCTGCTCGCGCTGGCGGGTGAAGGCCAGGATGCGCTTCACGAGGTCCGTAGCGCGGTTGCTGGCCGTCAGGATGGCCTGAAGGTCCGTGGCCGCATGGGAGCCCTTGGGGATGACGCTGAGGGCGAGCTCGGCGTGGCTGATGATGGCCGTAAGCACGTTGTTGAAGTCGTGCGCGATGCCGCCCGCGAGCAGGGCGATCGCCTCCATCTTCTGCGCGCGTCGCAGATGCGTCTCCAGCTCCAGCTCGTGCGTGATGTCGCGCCGCACGCTGACATAGCACGCCACTTGCCCTTTGTGGTCGCGGATGGGACAGATGGTCGCCGCGTCCTGGTAAAGCGACCCGTCCTTTCGCCGGTTCGTGATCCGCCCCTTCCAGACCTGCCCGCTGGTGATGGCGCTCCACATCTCCTGATAGAACGCCCGGCCGTGCTTGCCGCTCTTGAGGAATCGGGGGTTCTGGCCGATCACTTCATCGCGGGAATAGCCGGTGATCTCTTCGAAGGCGGGATTGACGTACAGAATGGCGCCGTCGAGGCCGGTGATCACCACGCTCTCCGAGGCCTGGTGAATCACCTGCGCCAGCAGCCGCGATTCGTCCTGGGCGCGGCGCAGCACGGTGATATCCATGAGAATCCCCATCCAACCCACGGGCTCGCGGGCTCCTTCGGGGATGTCCGGCGCGGCCCGATCCGCGATCCACCGCTCCTCGCCCGCGGGGGTAATCACCCGGTTGTCCGCGGCGTACGGCTGCGGCGTTCCGCCTGGTCCCACGCCGGACTGAAGCGTGATCTTCTCCCTTACGCCAGGGATGCCTTCGTGGAAAGTGAACTGGCTGGCCGGTATGCCGATCAGGCGCTCCGCGTCAGGACCGAAGAACGTGTAAGCCTTCTTGCGCAAGTCGCGGTAATAGGGCACGCCGGACGCGGCCTTGATGGCTTCGCGGTGGATGCGTTCGGATCGGCGGAGGGCCTGCTCGGCGGCCACGCGCTCCGAAACGTCTCGGGAGACGATGATGACGCCCTGCAGGCCGGGGCCGCCCGAGCTGTTGCGGCCCGCGGCTTCGAAGGTGCGCCACGCGCCGTCCTTGCGCCGCAGGCGGACCTCGATGCGGCGCGCGCCGCCCGCGACCACGTCGGTGAAAGCGTCTCGCGCGGCCCGGACGTCGGCGGGGTGAACATAATCGAAAACGTTGGATCCCATGCGCTCCTGAGGCGTATACCCTAGGTACCGCTCGACGGAGGGCGTCTCGAACACGATGACCCCGTTAGGGTCGAGGACGGTGATGATGTCCGAGACGTTCTCGAAGAGCAGCCGCAACCGCGCTTCGCTGGCCGCCAGGCGGTTCGTGGCTTCCGTCAGCTCGCGCGTGCGCTGGGCCACGGCGTGTTCGAGGTCTTCGCGGTGGCGGCGTTCGTTGTGGAGCAGGCGGGCGCGCTCCAACCCGCGCTGCACCGCGATCTCGACCTCGGCCATGTCCGCGATGGGCTTGGTGACATAGTCCCACGCGTCCTCGCGCACGGCGTGAATGGCGTCCTGAATCGTGGACGCCCCCGACAGCACGATGAGAGGTGCGCCGGGCGATTCCGCCGCAATGGCCCGGATGACCTCGATGCCGCTGAGGCCGGGCATCTGCAGATCCACGAGCACCGCGTTGGGCGGCCGCTGTCGAAAGAGATCCAGGCCGGTTTGGCCATCCGGAGCGTCGAGCACCAGGAACCCCGCGTCCTCGAAAAAGACGCGGATGGAGCGCCGGATGGCCGGCTCGTCGTCAATGACAAGCAGGGTCAGGGGCTCTGTCACGGCAAGACTCCCGCCTGAAGCATGTCCCGGACCGCGGCGCCGAGTTCGGCGAGGTCGGCGAGGGGCTTTCGGAACACGTGCTGCGGCAGAAGGCCGATGGCCCGGATGGCCGGCGGCAGCGTGTAACCCGAAGAGCCCGTGCAGATGATGAACTTCATGGCCGGGAGGAGGTCGTGGGCTTGCCGAATGAAGCCATGACCGTCCATGCCCGGCAAGCGCATGTCCACGATCGCCAGGCCGGGAGCCGTCCGATGGATCATGGCAAGACCCTCCTCGGCGCTGGCGGCCTCGTCGACCGCATAGCCTTCATCCTCAAGATACGCCGCAAGGCTTCGGCGGATGCTGGCTTCGTCATCCACGACGATCAGCCGCTGGCGGCTGTCTGTCATAAGCTCTTTCCTGTGATAGGCAACTGGATGATGAAGGTCGAGCCCGCGCCAGGCGTCGACCGCACGGAAAGAGACCCTCCATGGTCCTGCGTGATGATGAAATATGAGACCGACAGCCCCAGGCCAGTTCCTTGACCAGGGGGCTTGGTCGTAAAGAACGGCTCGAAGGCCCGGCGGCGCACGCTGGGCAGCATGCCCGGCCCGTTGTCTTCGATCTCGATGCGCGCCTCGCCGCCGCGCGCCTCGGCGCGCAGGACCAAACGGGGAGCGCGCCCTTGGGCGCGCGTCTCATCCATGGCCTCCGCGGCGTTCCGGAAGATGTTCAGGAACACCTGCTGGATGCGGCTCGCATGGCAGGGGACCAGAGGCATCTCGGCCGCGTATTCGCGAACCACTTCAATCTGCCGGAAGTCGTGGGTCTTCTTCAGGTCATAGTCCTTGCCCGCTAGTTCCAGCGTTTGGTCAAGCAGGAGGCGCAGGTCCTCGGGCCGGGGCGCCGACTCGCTCTTGCGGCTGAAGCTCAGCATGTCGTGCACGATCTGCGCGGCGCGCATGCCGCTCTGGCGGATATCCTCGAGGAAGATTGGGACGTCACGGCGCCGCAGGTAGGTCTGCAGGGCTTCGAGGGAAAGGCCCGCCGCTTGGGCGGCCGTCGCGTTGGCCGGCAGATCGGGCGACAGCCGGCGCTGGATATTTTGGGCCGCTTGGATGATGACGCCCAGCGGGTTGTTGATTTCATGGGCCATGCCCGCCGCCAGGCCGCCCACTGAAAGCATCTTTTCCGACTGGATCATCATCTCCTCGATGCGGACCTGGTTCGTGACGTCGTCGACGCGGATGACCGCCCCCTCAACACCGTTGCTGACCAGCGGATAGACCGTGATGTCGTCGTAGCGCACCTCCCCGCCGCATTGCCGCGGGGTCTTCGGCTGGAGCTGGGGCTTGCGCGTGGAGATGGCCGCCTTCACCTTGGCCATGTGCGGCGCCAGAGCGGGCATCAGCTCCCCAAGCAGCTTGCCTTGGGCCGTCTCGGCCGAGACCCCTGTCGCCGCCTCCGCGGCTGCGTTCCACTGGGTCACGGCGCCTGCCGGGTCCACCCCCACAAGGATCGAGGGCATGGAGTTGACGATATTGCTGAGGTAGTTGCGGAGTTTGCGATTCTCCTCCTCCACCTTCTTGCGTTCCGTG
>CAYYEE010000061.1:0-14267 GCA_964470775.1 uncultured Planctomycetota bacterium
CAGCCGCCTTCGGCTGAGACGGCGATGTTGGGGTAGACGTACTGGGTAAAGACGTACTCCCAGCCGCCTTTCTTTGCGGTGCCCACGCTGTCAACGCTCTGGGGCTCGCCGAGAAGGTAGCGGACGAAGTCGGCGTCGTGCACGTGCAGGTCCACCAGCGCGGCGCCGCTTTTGGGCGGGATCATAAGCCAGTTGTTCCAGGACCAGGTGGGTCTGGGGCTGACGCGGGTCATGCTGAGAGCGAGGAGCTTGCCGAGTGTCTTCTTGTCGTAGTACTCCTTGAGAAGCTGGTACTCCGGCCAGAAGCGGATGACGTGGGCGACCATAAACTTGACGCCGGTCTTGCGCGCGGTCTTGGCCATCTCCTTGGCGTCGGCGAAGGTGAGGGCCATGGGCTTTTCGCACATGACGTGCTTGCCGGCTTGCATGGCTTTGATGGCGTACTTGGCGTGAAGGTAGGTGGGCAGGCAGATGTCCACCAGGTCCACGTCGCTGGCGAAGAGCTTCTCCGCCTTGTCCAGCACGGCCGCGCCCTGTTTGTCCGCGATTTCATGCGCGGCTTCGGGCCTGCCGTCGGCCACGGCCACCAGTTTGGCTTCCGGTATGGCGGCGTAGCACGACGCGTGCATCTTGCCCATAAACCCCGCGCCGACGATTCCGACCTTGATCATTGCTTTCTCCCCGGCGCCTGGCGCCGTCGTAAAAGGAATCACATGCGGCCGAAGATGGCGTCCATGGCGCGGCTGGTGTTCGCCACGCGAACAAGGGGGTAATGCGCGTAGCAGGGGATCATCTCCGCCGTGCAGTAACTGGAGTACTTGATTTCACGCAGCGCCTTGACGACTTCGGGCCAGTTGACATCGCCTTCGAGCAGATCGCAGAAGCCGTTGACGTCGGCCACGGCCTTCTTGAAGTCCTTGAAGTGGACGCGGCGGATGCGCGAGCCGAGGATGCGGATCCACTGCTCGGGGTAGCCAAAGGCGAGCACGTTGCCCACGTCGAAGTAGCAGCCAACGCATGGGCTGCCGAAGCTGTCTACGAAGTCGCGCATCTCGATGGGACTCATGGAGAGGAACTTGTTCCAGACGTTCTCAACGGCCAGGGAAACCTTCATCTTCTCCGCGGTCTTGAGCACCTTTTTGGTGCCCTCGATGGCGCGCTGGCGCACGACGTCGTAGGGAATGACCTCGGCGGCGGGGTTGAAGAAGACGTCTACGGCGGCGGGGATGTAGAGCATGGCGTCCACGCCCAGCCAATTGCCGATCTGCAGCATCTGCTTGACGGCCTTTTCGGTCTTGTCGCGGTCGCTCTTCGCGTTGCAGCCGAAGTTGTAGCTCCAGAAGACGCCGGAGCAGATGGAGCTGATCTCGACTCCGGCCTTCTCCGCGATGCCGCGGATCGCCATGCATTCTTTCTTGGTGGTCTTGAGGCTCAGCGCGCCCGTCTCGCCAATGCACAGCTCCATCGCCTCAAAGCCCATCTCCCTGGCCAAGCGGAAGGCCTCGCCGATGTCCATGGAGCCTTCGAGACCACCGGGAAAGGCCCAGTAGCTAATGCTCTTTTTCACCCGGATAACCTCCTGTCGCTGAGAACTGGCTCCCAACCCGCCGGGTCTGACCCGTCTCGGAGACATGGGCGCCTTATGATGGGACCGAACCGGAAGGCCTCGGCCACGTGCATTGCGCCCGCCAACCGGGCGCGACAGAGCGGAATGGTACCAGATAGAGGGGCATTCAGGCAACTCCCTGCGCATCCCGTGGGGGCGCCTTTGGGGCTTGCGAAAGGGAAGACCTTTTCGCATAATCATTTGCGAAAAGCTGGTGAAAGTGGTATAATATGCCGGTTGTGGTGGGAAGGACTCCACTGCTCTTGGGTAGACCACGAGTAGCGGCGTCCGCGTTTGCCGCCGTATCCCGCGGCAGGAAGGCGTTTGTGAAGCGGGAGGAAGTGACATGGCCGAGACCTTCATGACGCTGAGCCAGGTGATGTCTGAACTGGCCATGACGAAGGAGCAAATTGATATTGCGGTCAAGGCCGGGCAGTTGCGGCAGTTGCTGGACCGCGGCTCGCCGAAGTTTCGCAAGTCTGATGTGGACCTGTTCAAGAAGAGGCGATCCTCTGACGCGACGGTAGCCGAGGACCGCAATCCGGCGGAGGAATCGAGCCACCTCGACCTGGGAGCCCCCTCCAAAGAGCCAGCCGACGACCCCAACGAGATCACGGACTTCTCCATGGAGATCGCGGATGAGGGGAGCTCGAAGATTGACTTGGCCGAGGTGGAGGCGGAAGCGGGCGCGGACGAGTCGGACCAGACGTCCGTGCTGCCTATCGGAGAAGACGCCGCCTCCAAGGAAGCTAGCGCGGAGCCGGTTCTGGACTTCGCTGAGGAGGACCTCGGCCTTGCGGCGGACCAGGAGTCGTCGGACGTGGCGCTGGAGACTCCTGACGGCGAGTCGAGCGCGGACATCCTGGAGGTGGCCGAGGAAGTGGACGGCGACTCTTCCTCCGACGCAGTCGTGGCTGTCAGCGATGACTCCGACATCGAGAAGGCGACGCTGAGCGACTCGGACGTCGTGACGGATATTCTCGAGGCTGACGTCGAGGATAGCGACGACGAGTTGGACACGATTGACATCAACGAAGTGGCGGACCCGGGCGCAGCCAAGGCCACCGACGACCTCATGACGGTTATCGAGGACGAGACGGCGGGCAGCTCGGCCGACACGGCGCCTCTGGCCGCGGGCGTTGCGCCGGGCGACGAGGCTGAGACGGTGAGCATTGACGCGGGCGAAGCAGTGACCGCGGACGTGTACCCGGCCGAGGAGACCGCTACGGCCGAAGGCGCGGAAGTGGTGGAAGAGGGCGCGCCTGTTTCAGCGGGTTATGTGAGTTACGCGACGGACGAGCAGCCCTGCCTGTGGGCCAATATCCTTCTGGTGATCGCGGTGCTGGCCGGTATGTTGGGCGGCTATGTGACCCTCTGCGGTGCGGCTGGCGCGCACGCGGATCCGGTGGTGAAGTTCATCAGCCAGACCATTAAAGAGAAGTTCCCGAATCTGTGAGTGTGTGACGTTCGTGGCGTGGGTAGGCGTTTTTTGGGAAGGAGTCTTCGGATGACAGCGGGCGTTCGGTGGGGGATGGTGGTGTTGGCGCTGCTGGTCGCGGCGGGCGCGCCGGGCTGCAAGTTCTTGACGACGTCGGAGTACAACTCGTTGCTGGACCAGAAGAAGCTTGCGGACGAGTACAAGAGTCTCAACGTTGGGCTGACCAAGGAAAAGGACAGTCTGACGGCTGAGAATCAGAGCCTTCAGAAGCAGATTCGTCAGTTGATGGCTGATGTGGAAGAACAGAAGAAGTTGCGCAACTCCGCCATGAGCGATGCGAACCGGGCTGGCCAGCTGGCCGCCAACGCCACCGAGATCGCCAAGACCATGAGCGATACTGTTGATGACCTGATCAAGCGCAACAAGCAGCTTGCGGACAAGCTGGCCGTGCCTGGCGTGGCCGGTCCGGGCTCGCTGGGCGCCGGGATCACCACGATCTACGGTCCTGAGGGCTATGGCTACAGCATCGAGGGCGACGTGTTGTTCGCCTCAGGCGAGGCCACGCTGAAGGATTCCGCCAAAGGGAAGCTTGACGCGATCGTCGCGGAGTTGAAGAAGCACAGCGAGTACAGGATCCGGGTGTGCGGCTACACCGACTCTGATCCCATCCGCAAGACCGCTGGCAAGTGGGAATCCAACTTCGATCTTTCCGGCGCGCGCGCGTTGGCCGTGCTGAACTACCTGGCCAGCAAGGGTATCCCTGCCAAGCGCATGCACTTCGCCGGCTTTGGGGAGCATGTGTTGGTCATGTCCGGCGGCAAGGAAGACAAGGCCAAGAGCCGCCGCGCTGAAATCTGGCTGCTGACCACGCCGGCTCAGCCGTCGAGTGACGCCAAGCCGGCCAGCGGGTTCGCCGTTCCAAAGCCCGCCGCCAAGCCCGCTGCCAAGCCTGCCGCCAAACCAGCGGCCAAGCCTGCCGCGAAGTAGACTTTCCACTGACGTCCATTATCAACGCGCCCTGCTCCGCGGGGCGCGTTGTGTTTTTTGGGGGGGCGGTTTTGCGCGGCGCGGAAAGGACGTATGTGACGGATGGGACCTATGCGGGAAGGCGGGGCCAGGGTGGTCCTGTTTGAGGGTGGGCTCATTTGCCAGCGGCCCAGCCGATAAAGCGGTTGGATGAGAAGTCGTGGTAGATGACGTATTCGCCGACGTCCGTGGTCCGCCAATGGACGCCCTGGCTGGCCAGCCACGACTCCCACGCTTCGCGCGTCCAGACGCGGGGGTCTGGGGCCAGCGCGGCAAAGGCGAAGTCGCGCCGGAACACGACGGCGAACGGCTTTTGCCCCAACGCAGCCTCGACGCCAACGCCCTGGTCATAGACCGGCATGCGCGGCAGCCAGCTTAGGAAGAACCGCGGGCCCAGGACGCACGAGACTAGGACGCGCTCGTTGGTGAACGCGATGAGACGCATCTGGATTTCGTAGGGGGCGAAGACCCGTGTGACGCCGTTGGTTTCCAGCCACGAGGCCAGCGCCGGGATGGACGCGCCGGCTGTGAAGACGCGGTGCTCCTCGTGTCCTCGCGCGGTGGCCATGCGCCAGTCTTCGGCCAGGTTTTGGCCGATGACGAACGCGGCAGCGGCAAGCGCGAGGGCGGAGGCCAAGCGGCCCATACGTCTGAGCCTGTCGAGACCGGCCGCCATGACGACGGCCGCGAAGGGGTACAGGGGGATGAGGTAACGCGGCGCGCGGAAGCCGGTGGCCGAGTGGGTGGAGACGCAGTAGAGAACGATATAGAGGCCAAGCCCGGCCAGCGCGATAACCTCGATGTCGCGGCCGGCGCGGGCCTCGCCGGAGGCGGGAGTGCGCGCAGCGGCAAGAGCGATGGCGCTGATGATGAGGATCGCGAAACTTGCGACCGCGGCCCAGGAGACCGCGGCGGGGAAGTCGTCAAGGGTCGTAGTGAACAGGACAGGGCCATCGGCGACAAGAAGGTCGCCGAGGACCTGGAGCGCTCTGCCGGGCAGGGGGGGCGCGGCTTGCGGTGGAGGGCGGAGAAGGTAGCGCAGGTGCGCGAGGTCGTGCGTGGCGTTGTAGATGATGAGGGGCGCCAGGCCCAGGAGACCCCCGGCAAGGCAGGCGATGAACGCCTTTGAGCGGAAGAAGCCCCGCCATCGCCACAAGAGAAGTCCGCCGCAGAGCAGGGGATAGACCGCGGCGTAATCCATGGCATAGCACGCCAGCCCGCAACTCGCGCCAAGAATGGCGCCCCACCCGGCGGAGAGGCGGCCCTCGTGTCCGATCCGGGCCAGCGCGTGCAGGGCTACAAGTCCCAGGAGAAAGGCATGCTCTCCGCCATTGGAGAGAAAGCTCTGGTACATGACGGCTGGGGCCAGGGCGTAGAACAGCACAGCCGAGACGGCGACGAACGGCCGCGTCCTATTGCGCAGAAGAAGCCACAGGAGCGCCACGTTGACCAGGGAGACCAGCATGGGAAGGGCGTTGACGATGGCCGACCGGGGGCCGAGCCAAGCCGTGAAGGGCGACATGAGGATCGCGGAGATGGCGTGCCCGCCGCCGTAGCTCTGGCCGGGCAGAAACCAGCCCAGTTCGCCGTGGGTGATGATGCGTTTGGACATGAGCCCAACGAGCGCTTCGTCGCTGCGCAGCCAGCGCTGGCCCGTGGCCAGGATGGCCAGGCGTGGCGCGGCGGCGATGACCAGCAGGGCCGCCATGATCCGCGTGGCGCGCTGGCGCGCAGGGTCATGCAAGGGGGGCGTCATGCTTGGGCGGCCGGGCTTTCTCGATGTGGGGGATCAGGACGTCCGCAAGGTCGTCCAAGTTCTCGTTGAAGCTGAAGTGGCACACGACCTCTCCACAACCTTCGGCGAGCATGATGTTGACGCCTTTGACCTGGGACTGGCGGAAGTCGGTGCGCAGGCCAATGACCGGCTTGCCGAGCGCGCGGGCAAAGCCTGTCTCAAAGGAGACCCCGCTGTCAGCGTCCGCGCCGTCGAGCACGGCGAGCACGGCGTCCGCCTTGGCCACGGCCTCGACGCAGGCGTCGTAGAGAGCGGCGGCGTGGCGGCGGTCGTTGAAGCTGGTGAACTTGCCGACGCGGAAGTCCTGGGGCAAGATGATTTCGGTGTTGGGCAGGCGGCTGGTCAGGGCGGCGGCCAGCGCGCGGTTGAAGTGTCTTTCGGCCATTGTAAACAGCGGCGCGGCGAGGTAGATCCTCATGCGAGGCGCTCCACGAGGGGCGGTATGTTGGACGTGGTGATCATAGAGGATTGGCCGCTTCGGCGCAAACTCCGCCACGGACGCTCGCCCGCGTTTGGGGGGCTGATGGCGCCGTGGTATACTAAGCCCCTTTGCCGGAGAGACGAACGCCGTTCCTTTACCTTTATCCGCCAAGCCAGTTGAGAGTGTCTATGTCACCTCATGCCGTCCATGAAGCTGATTGCCTTCGCGATTGCACCGAGGCGCAGCAAGAAGCCATTCGTCACGTTGAGGGGCCGTTGTTGATTCTGGCCGGGGCCGGCAGCGGCAAGACGCGTGTTGTGACCCGCCGCCTGGCCTACCTTGTGGCCAAGGGTGTGGACCCGTCGAGCATTCTGGCCATCACGTTTACCAACAAGGCCGCGAACGAGATGCGAGAGCGCGTGGCCAGCATGGGCGTGCCTGCGGGCGCGTGGGTCTCGACGTTCCATTCCACCTGCGCCCGGCTGTTGCGGATCTATGGGGAGCGGCTCGGGTTTCAACCCAACTTTGTGATCTACGATGCCGGGGACGCGCAAACCGTGGTCAAGCAGGCGATTGAGGAGCTGAAGCTGGACCTGAAGGAGTTCAAGCCCGCCAAGGCCGCCGCGGCCATCAGCCTGGCCAAGAACCAGATGAAGACCCCGGAAGACATCATGTTCGAAGGGTACGAAGGCCAGAACATCGGCCGCATCTATGAGCGCTACGCGGCCTTGCTGAAACAGCGCAACGCCATGGATTTCGACGATCTGCTGATCTGCGTGGTGGACTTGTTGACGCATCACGAGGACGTTCGCGAGCGCTTGCAGAGCCGCTTTCGCTTTGTGATGGTGGACGAGTACCAGGATACCAACCGGCCCCAGTATCTCATGGCCAAGCTGCTCTGCGACAAGCACCGCAACCTGAGCGCAACGGGCGACCCTGACCAGTCCATCTATGCGTGGCGCGGGGCGGACGTGCGCAATATCCTGGATTTTGAGCGAGACTACCCGGACGCGCATGTGGTGCGGCTGGAACAGAACTACCGCTCCACCAAGGCCATTTTGCGGGCCGCGTCTTCCTTGATCCGTCAGAACGTGGCGCGCAAGGACAAGGAGTTATGGACGGAGAATCCGGAGGGGGCGCCGGTTCTGGTTATTGAGTGCGACGATGAGGTGGACGAGGGCAATCAGGTGGCTTCGGCCGTCCGTGAGATTGCCGACGCAGGACGAGGTACGTATGGCGACTGCGCGGTGTTTTACCGGACAAACGCCCAGTCGCGATCCATTGAGACCGCGCTGGCTTCGGCGGGGATTCCTTACGTAGTGGTTCAGGGGGTCGCGTTCTATCAACGAAAAGAGATCAAGGACCTGCTGTCTTTGCTGCGCCTGCTGGCCAATCCGCGCGACCTGGTGGCGCTGGAGCGTGTGGCGACGTTTGCTTCGAAGGGGCTTGGCGCCACGAGTCTGGCCCGGTTCCGCCGCCATGCGGAGCAGAACGGGCTGACCGCGGTGGAGTCGCTGGAGCAGGCGGAAGTCGCGGGCGTCAAAGGCGCGGCGGCGCGGTCGGCGGCGGGGTTGGCGCTTGTGCTGCGAGAGTTAAGGACGAAGTTGGAGCTCGGCCCCAAGGCGGCGCTGGAGGCGGCGATCCTGCGGACGCGGTACCTGGACGAGGTGCGCGCGCAGGAGAACGCGAAGGAACGCGAGGAGAACGTGCAGGAGCTCATCAACTCCGCCGCGCGTTTTGAGGTGGAGGCTCCGGACGGGGGGGTGGCCGGGTTCCTGGAGCAGGCGGCGCTGGTTTCGGACGCGGACGGCCTGGTGGACGCGTCGGGCCAGGTGAAGTTGATGACGTTTCACTGCGCGAAGGGGCTTGAGTTCGACTACGTGTGCATGGTGGGCATGGAGGAGGGGCTGGCGCCCATGTTGCGCTCGGACGGCGAGGACAACCTGGAGGAAGAGCGCCGTCTCTGCTTCGTGGGCATGACGCGGGCGCGCAAGGAGCTGCGCATCTACTACGCGGCGCAGCGGACGCGCTATGGCAAGACCGAGTACAGCGAGCCGTCGCGCTTTCTTGAGGAGTTGTCCGAGGAAGGGGTGGAGCGGTCGCGTGGGGAGGCGGCGTTCCGCAAGGCGAGCGTGCGCCCGCCGATGGCGCGCGATGCGGGGTTGAGACCAAGGCTGTTCCAGCGGCCGGCGCCGCTGCCCTTTGCGCCACGGCCCAAGCGGCGCGAGAGCGCGGCGCCGAGTGATCCTTTCTCGGCCGGAGATTGGGTGTTGCACGCCAAGTTCGGCAGGGGGCGGGTGGCGAGCCTGAGCGGCTATGGGGCGGAGCGGCGCGCCCTGGTGGTGTTCACGTCGGGCGAGAGCAAGACCCTGGTGCTGAAGTTCGCCAACCTGACGAAGATTGAGTGACGGCCGCTTTCCAAAACGCCTAGCATTTCCGAAGCGCCACAGGGCGGGCTAGCTCGCTATTGCAGGCGCGTTAGGCGCCGGGTTTGAGTCATGTCGTGTTTCAGAAACGGCAAAGCCATTTTTAAAACACCACACTACTTGATCCGCTTGGGGAAGAGCTTTTCCAGCTCGCCGTCCTTGGGGGGACGTCCCCAGCGCGTGACGCGGAAGTACTCGCTGGCGATGCCGTCCTTTTTGCCGTAGCGCTCGTTGATGATGTCGTGGCGGCGGCGGAAGCGCTTGCGCCATTGCTCGCGGGTGGGCGGCTTCTCGTTCCCGGCAAAGGGCAGCCATTCGAAGATCTGCGACTCGTGGCATAGGGCCATGCGCTCTTTGACGCTGTAGACGGAGCGGATGTCCTGGCGGATGTCGCAGCCGGATTCGCCGGTGTAGACATCGTCTACGTTGATGATAAGCGGGCTGGGCACGTACAGTTTTTTGGGACCGTTCATCGTGGGGTAGGCGTTGGGCACAACCACCTGGTAGGCCACCAAGCGGACGGCGTGGGCGGTGTTGATGTGATCGACGTGCACGCCGGCCAGGGGATCGTTGACGACGGGGGGGCAAAACACGACGTCCGGCTCAAAGGCGCGGATGGCGTTCCACACGCCGCCAAGGAAGTCGCGGTCCAGGCAGACTTGGCCAGGCAGGTGGGAACCATCGAGCAAGGTGAGGCACTCGTAGGATGCGCCGATGAGCGCCGCGCTCTTGGCCGCTTCCTTGCCGCGCCGCTCAAAGGTCTCGTCGGGCGTCATGATGTGGTGGCCGGTGGCGCCGCGGGTCGTGGCGAGGACCTTCAGTTCGACGCCATCGCCCAATGTCTTTCTGAGCAGCGCGAACGTTCCGCCAGCGTTGAACTCGAAGTCGTCCTGGTGAGCCATGATGGACATGACACGCATGCGGGGCTTTGCCATTTTTGTCTCCAAGATTCCTTGAAGGGGGAAACGCCGTGAAGCGCAAGCTAATGTAGTGAGTTGAGCGGGTGAAGTCCACTGCGGTGTGGGGCGCGGAGAATGTGAAGCGCGTCACGATGTTGCGGGGCTGAGTGAGAATGTGAAGTTTATCACGAAGCGGCTGGGCGCAGTTGTCAAACCAGCGGCGGCGCGTATATAATCGTACTTTGTGATCGCGAGGCTGGACTGCGCCGACGCGCGTGGCGACGTCCAGGGGATTGGATGGATCCAGCCAGTGCAACAGTCGCTTGGCAGTTCTGCCGGTTCGGCAGGGCTTCCGCCCGCGCGCTGGGCGGCATCCAGGGGATTGGGTGGCCACGGCGGCTGACGACGCATGCCGCAGGACCTTGTTAGATTGAGAAGGGCAAAGGGGAGGGACTTGAACAAGTCCCGCGTGGGCACTATGTTCGCAGAGCGGCGGCATAGGGAGGGAAGGTCTCTGGCTGCCCCGAGGAGTTTCGCGAAAAGCTGACTGGGCGACGTGGCTGTCTAGCGCTGAGGGATGTGGGCGCGGATGCTACAGGCTTCTGGCCGGTCTTTGAGCAGGCCGATCGGGCGGATGTGGATTGAGGAGAGTGAACGCAGATGGCCAAGCCGCTGGAGAAGCTGTCGGAGATGAGGCGCAAGGCGGTGTTCCGCCTCTTTGAGAACAAGTTCAAGGCGAAGACCCGGTTGACCGTGGGCTCCGCCACGTGCGAGAACGCCGCGGGGGCGGCGGAGGTCTATGCGCGGCTGCGCGACTTGGTGGAAAAGAGCGGGCGCGCGGATATTACGCTGGGCCGCGTCGGCTGCGCGGGCAAGTGCGATATGGAGCCCGTGGTGACGGTCATCAGCAAGGGCCAGATCCCGACCAAGTACATCCGCATGACGCCGGAGCGCATAGATCGCGTGTTCCAGTCCCATGTCCTTGGCGGCAAGCCCGTCGAGGAGTTCGCTATGCCTCATGAAGCCGGCATGGCTGGGGCGCAACGCGTGGTAAGCGTGTGCGGTGGGGCTGGCTGCTCCAAGCGCGGCTCGGCGGAGATCGAGGAGGCGTTCCGCAAGGCTATTAAGGGCGCGGGTCTGGAAGGCAAGGTCGTAGTGACGCGCTCGGCCTGCAAAGGCATTTGCGAGGCAGGGCCGGCGGCGTCCGTGCACCCTGACGGCGTCATCTACGAGAAGCTGACCGCGGAGAAGGCGGCTCGCATCGTCAAGGAGCACCTGGTTGGCGGCCAGACCGTGGCTGACCTGGCCTGGCAGGGCGAGCACATCGCCAATCGTTTCTTCCCGGTCTTCGGCGACGTTCACTTCTTCGGCAAACAGCTCCGCCTGACGCTGCGCAACTGCGGCGTCATCGATCCGGAGAGCCTGGACGAGTACCTGGCGGTGCGCGGTTACGAAGCCGCCGCGAAGGCACTGCAGAACATGACGCCGTCTGATGTGATCGACGCTATGAAGAGGTCGGGCCTGCGCGGCCGCGGCGGCGCGGGCTTCCCCACGGGCCTCAAGTGGGAGTTCGCGGCCAAGGAAAAGAGCCCGGTGAAATACCTCATCTGCAACGCGGACGAGGGCGACCCTGGAGCCTTTATGGACCGCAGCGCCATCGAGGGCGATCCGCACACGATTCTCGAAGGCATGATCATCGGCGGGTACGCTATCGGCGCGACGCAGGGCTTTGTCTACATCCGCGCTGAGTATCCCCTGGCGATCAAGCGTCTGGAAAAGGCGATTGCGCAGGCGCGCGAAGCCGGGTTCCTGGGCAAGAACATCTTTGGATCCGGCGTGGACTTCGACGTTGAGCTGCGGCTGGGCGCTGGCGCTTTTGTCTGCGGCGAAGAGACGGCCATGATTCAGTCCATCGAGGGCAAGCGCGGCATGCCGCGTCCACGTCCTCCCTTCCCGGCGAGCAAGGGCCTTTGGGGCAAGCCCACGATCATCAACAACGTGGAGACGCTGGCGAACATTCCGGTGGTGCTGCTCGACGGTCCGGAGTGGTTCGCTTCCATCGGCACGGAGAAGAGCAAGGGCACCAAGGTGTTTGCGCTGGCTGGCGACGTGGCGAACACCGGGCTTGTGGAGGTGCCCATGGGCACCACGCTGCGCGATGTCGTTTACGGCGTGGGCGGCGGCCTCAAGGGCAATAAGAAGCTCAAGGCCGTGCAGACCGGCGGTCCGGCCGGCGGCTGCCTGCCCGAGTCGGCGTTGGATACGCCGATTGATTACGAGACGCTGGCCAAGGCTGGCAGCATCATGGGCAGCGGAGGCATGATCGTCATCAATGAGGACGCGTGCATGGTGAACGTGGCGCGGTTCTTCATTGAGTTTACCCAGGACGAATCGTGCGGCAAGTGCACGCCTTGCCGCGAAGGCACCATGCGGATGTTGGAAATCCTGACCCGCATCACCGAAGGCCAGGGCCAGGAAGGCGACGTGGAGAAACTGCTTCGGCTGGCCGACACGGTTAAGAAGACTTCGTTGTGCGGGCTGGGCCAGGCCGCGCCCAACCCGGTCATCAGCACGATTACGCACTTCCGCTCCGAGTACGACGCGCACATCCGCGAGAAGCGCTGCCCGGCCAAGGCCTGCCGCCATCTGGTGGGCTATGAGATCGACGCGGCGAAATGCGTGGGTTGCGGGGCGTGCAAGCGCGCCTGCCCGGTTCAGTGCATTTCGGGCGAGAAGAAGGCGCCTCACGTCATTGACAAGGGCAAGTGCATCAAGTGCGGCCGTTGCTTTGAGACATGCAAGTTCGAAGCAGTGAAGAGGAACTGAATCCATGAGCCAAGAGAAGAAGGTTCGGCTGGTCATTGACGGCATAGAGACGGAGGCGGAACGCGGGACCACGGTCATGCAGGCCGCTGACGCGCTCGGCATCCACATCCCCCGTCTGTGCTATCACCCGCAGTTGAGCATCATCGGCGCGTGCCGCGTCTGCATCGTTGAGGTCGAAGGCCAGCGCAATCCTGTTGCGTCGTGCGCGTTCCCCGTGGCGGAGGGAATGGTCGTCCGGACGTCGTCTCCGCTGCTGCGGCGGCTGCGCCGCGACATCGTCGAGCTGCTGCTGGACAACCACCCCAAGGACTGTCAGACCTGCGAGCGCGACGGCAACTGCGAGTTGCAGGACCTGGCGTATAGCCTGGGCGTGCGCGAACGGCTCTTTGAAGGCAAGCGCAAGAGCTACCCCATAGACGCCACGTCGCCCGCGGTCATCCGCAACCCGGAGAAGTGCATCCTTTGCGGCCGCTGCATCCGCGTCTGCGAAGAGGTGCAAGGCGTCAGCAATCTAGGCCAGCAGCGCCGCGGCTTCCACACCGTGGCTGCCCCGGCGCACAACGACGATATGCAGAAGTCGGTCTGCATCCAGTGCGGCCAGTGCATCAACGTCTGCCCGACGGCGGCCTTCACGGAGCACAGCCACACGGACGCGGTGCTGGACGCGTTGGCCAACAAGGACCTGCACGTCGTGATTCAGACCGCGCCCTCCATCCGTGCGGCGGTTGGCGAGGGCTTCGGCTATCCGGTAGGCACGCCCACGACAGGCAAAATGGTCACGGCTTGCCGTCACATGGGCTTCGCCAAGGTGTTTGATACGAACGTGGGCGCCGACCTCACGATCGTCGAGGAAGCGACGGAGTTCCTCAAGCGCCTGGAAACCGGGGAGAAGCTGCCGCTCATTACCTCCTGCTCGCCGGGCTGGATCAACTTCATGGAGCGGTTCTACCCTGAGTTGATTCCGAACGCTTCGACCTGCAAGTCACCCATGAGCATGCTCTCCTCGCTGCTCAAGACGTACTATGCGGACAAGGCGGGGATTGACCCGAAGAAAATCTATGTTGTTGCGGTGATGCCCTGCACGGCCAAGAAGTTCGAGGCTGGGCGCGAGGAGCACAAGACGCCGTGGGGCGCGCCTTACACGGACGCCGTGCTGACGACGCGCGAGTTCATATGGCTGGCCAAGAGCCTGAATGTGGACTTTCGCCGGCTGCCGGACGGAGAGTTCGACTCGCCCCTGGGCGTGTCTACGGGCGCGGCGGACATTTTCGGCGCGACGGGCGGCGTCATGGAGGCGGCGTTGCGCACGGCTTACGAGAAGGTGACGGGCGAGACGTGCCCGTCGCTTGACTTCCGCCAGGTTCGCGGGGTGGAAGGCGTCAAGGAAGCCGTGATTGACATCAAGGGTACGAAGATCAACATTGGCGTGTCCAACGGCCTCAACAACGCCAAGCGCCTGCTCGACAAGGTCATCAAGAAGGAGAAGGTGTTCCACATCATTGAGGTGATGGCCTGTCCGGGCGGGTGCGTCGGCGGCGGCGGGCAGCCCTATCCGCCGGACGGCACGTACGTGCTGGATCCGGAGCTGGTCAAGCTCCGCGCCAAGGCGCTGTACGCGATCGACACCCACAAGCCGTTGCGCAAGTCGCATGAAAGCCCGGCCGTCAAGCAGCTCTACAAGGATTTCCTGGGCGAGCCGAACGGCCACAAGTCCCACGAGCTTTTGCACACCAGCTATCAGGCCCGCGCGCCCCGAGGTGTAAGATGACCACCAAGACATCTTCTTGCTGCTGCTCTTGTTCCTGCTCCGACTCCTCGCCGCGGTTCACG
>CAYYEE010000062.1:0-14133 GCA_964470775.1 uncultured Planctomycetota bacterium
CCTGCAGCGCCGTGAACTCCTCCCACCCGCCGATCTGCGCGCTCGACGCAACCACCCCCTGGTACGCCGCCAGCGCCCCCGCGTCGTCCTTCAAGTTGCGCTCGCGGTTCTCGCCCTGCGCCAGCAGCACACCCTGCCGCGTGCGCGGATCGCTGATCAACGGCAGCGCGTTGGCGAAATCAGCCTCCGCCTCCTTGCCCGACTGCGCCTCGGCAAAAGCCCGGCCGCGGGCGAACCACCCCTCGCCCGCCTGCCAAAACGGCCACGCCCCGATATCCTCCTTGCCGAACTTCGCCACCACCTCCGCCGCCTTCCGCTGCGCCAGCAGGTTGCGCATCAACACCGTCGTCTTCACCGCCTCGATAGGAATCCGCGCCGCCAGCTTGTCCGCCTGCGCATAGTCCCTCATCGCCACCGCCAACCCCGCCGCCTGTTCCAGCGCCACCGACTTCTGGAGATCGGTAACCTTGCCCTCCGCCAGCGCGCAATAAGCCGCAATCGCCTCCGCGTGCTTGCGCTGCGCCGCCAGCCCCGCCGCCGCCTGGCTCGCAATGAGGTAGTCGGTCACGGTCGGGTCCGCCTCGAACTGATGCGACCGTCCGTCGTAGAAGTACGCGAACTTCATCGGCTTGTGGTAGTTGTCCACGCCCGTCGGCGAAAGCGCCGAGTATTCCGCCCCGTTCTCGCGGATGCGCTGCCGACACACGTTGATGTGCCAGGGCAGACTCTGAATCGGCTTGCGGCCAATCACCTTGTGCAGCGGGTCGTTCTCATCCTGCGTCACGGGAATCCGGATCTCCAGCGTCCAGTGGTCGTCGGCCACCTTCGTCGCCGCCTCCGCCTGCGACTCC
This sequence comes from uncultured Planctomycetota bacterium, assembly GCA_964470775.1. Lineage (GTDB taxonomy): Bacteria > Planctomycetota > Brocadiia > CAIUPP01 > CAYYEE01 > CAYYEE01. Next base: position 852 of record CAYYEE010000062.1, read on the forward strand.
CAAGCGAACCACGCATGGCGCGGCGCCCCCCGGTCCAGATCAACCAGCGCCCCTGCCGGACTCACCGCGATCTGGTAATACGAGTGCGACTCCGTCTCCAGCTCGATCTCGATGGCGTCCCCATACCAGATCGCCTGGTCCCCGTTCTTCGTCGCGGCGATATTCAGCTTCTCGCCCGGCCGCTCCTCGCACACAATCGCAAAGTACAGATTCGACCCCTGCCACGCCGCCTTCACCGTGGTCCCAAAAACAGGCAGCCGCCCCGTCTGCAACTCCCGGAGCCGCGCCGTCGAGGCCGCGGGACACTCCGTCCACGCCTTCTCGTCCAGCTTGCCGTCAATCACGATCTTGCCCTTGGCCTCGCCCACCAGCCTCAGCGTGGGCAAAGGACCGCGATTCTGCGCCAACTGCGCCCGCTTGCTCCGCAGCCCCTTCAGATAGTCGTCAATCAGCGCCAGCCGCTTGCCATACACCGACCCCGCGTCCGCCTTGGCCTGCGCCGCCGCGAACAGCTCCAGCGCCTTGTCCGTCTTGGCCTTGTCCTTCTCCATCTCCTGCCAGTTCTGCTCGCAGTAGATGAAGAACGCGCGGATTTCCTCCTCCGCCGGCCCGTAGAACAACCGGCAATACTCGCGGAACAGCGCGTCCACGTCCGCCTGCTTCCCGCCCCAATACATCCGCGCCGTAAAATACACCAGAGAGTGGTTGAACCCGATCGCCACCTTGTCGAAGTCCTGCCGCACGCTCAGCCAGATATCCTCGCCCTGCGAAATCCCCTTGGTCGCGTTCACGCTCTCGCCCAGCGAATGCGGCGTGTACGCCGGCAGATAGAAACCCCGGTCCGTCAGCGGGTAGTTCTCGAAGATGATGAGCGGATTGGACGTCTTCGCCAGCCACCCCTCGCGCAGCTTCCGGCATTCCTCCTGCTGCTCCGGCTTGTTGTTCACCGGCCGCCTCCCGCCAACGATGGACACCACCACGTTCGGCTCCAGCTTGGCGATGCTCTTCGGCGGCAGCGTATAGATTCCGTACGCGCAGTTCATCACCTTCTGATTCGGGTTCGTCTTCGCCACTTCCTTGGCCACGCGGTTCACAAAGTCCCACACATAATCCGACAGCCGCCCCCGGTCGTCCGGCCCCGGCGTCTCCTTGCCTTTGCACAGCGGACACTGGCAGATCGCCGAATACCCGTCCGGCGGCATCACCGAAACCACGTCATACTTGTAGTGGTCAAATTGCGCCCGCACCCAACGCACCGTCTCACGGAACAACTCCGCGTTCGAATAGCACAACTGGCACTTGCTGCTGCCAGACTGATAGTGGCGCTTGCCGCCATAAAGCGCGAACCAATCCGGGTGCGCCGCGAACACCGCGTCATTGTTCGTCATGTCCGCCATGCCGTGCGCCACCTGAATCCCGAACGGATCGCGCAGCCCCAGCCGCAGCGCCCACATCGCCGTGTCAAACCCGTGCACGCCGATCCGGAAGTTCACCCGCCGCATGGGGAAATCCGGCCGCACGGTCTCGTTCACATCAGGAATCGCGATCGTCTTTGTCACGGGCAACACCTCGCCAATCTCGCCCGGCATATACCACCTCACCCCCAGCTTGCGCAGGAAACCGCACACCGCGTTATACGACCCCCGCTCGTCCTGCATCCATATTTCCATCGGCTCCATCTTCCCCGTCGTCACGGTCGCCGTCGGCGCGCCCCAGTCGCCCGGAACCTTCAGCCGGCTCTTGAACAGACCCGCGTCCGGTACCCCATACGGCGCCCCCACGATCTTCGTCCACGCCTCCTGCAGCTTGCCGCTGCGCACATCCCCATGATTGCGCGCCCAAGGCTCAGTCGGCGTGAAGTCCGTGTCCTCGCCGATCAACACCAGCCAGTTCTTCCCCGACACCATCTTGTACGCCCCGTCCTTCAACCCGTCGGGCGTGATATTCAGCTTGTCCGTGTGCGAACTCCGCCCCACATACACCTGCCCCAGCGCCCCCCCGCTCGGCTGCGTGGCGATCACCAGCTTCGCGCCCGTGATCTTCTCCACGTAGAGCTGCAACTCATGCGCCGCCAGCCGCGCCGACCGCAACGGCTTATCAGAGATGATGATCTCCGCGCAGGGCTGCCCATCCTTTACGATGAACCCCTCCGCCCCCGCCGCGCCCGTCCCAAGAGCCACGAAGGCGACCACCATCAGCACACGCGCAGCCACCACCCACCCAGGCGTCCTTGGTCTCATCTTCATGCCCTTATCCATGCCCAACCCTCCTCGCCACGCAACGCCCGGCGCCTCTCGCACGCCCTGCGGCAGACCAACACGACCGCGCATCCAAGGCCCCACCGCATTCCCTATGCCTATAGGATAGCACATTTGCTTATATCACGCCCCGCCCCGTGGTGTCAAGTCCACACCCCCAAAAAACACCCGTGTCCAACCCTCCTTCCCATTCCTCCCATGCCTCCATTCTTCCCCCCCGTCGCTTCTTACCCACCTACGCCCAGAATTCCGCTTGACACATCCGCCTCCCTGCCCTATAATCAAAATAGCTGCTTGTCCAGTCAAGTGAGCAAGTTGGACAACGCCATGCTCGATCGCGCCAGCTTCGCCCCCCTCTACCACCAACTCACCGAAGCCCTGCGCCTCGAAGCGCGCAAGCTCAAACCCGGCGCTCCCTTCCTCTCCGAAAACGAAATCGTCTCCCGTTTCGGTGTCAGCCGCTTCACCGCCAGCCGCGCCCTCAACCACCTCGTCAAAGACGGCGTTGTCCACCGTATCCAAGGCAAGGGAACCTTCGCCAACGGCCAGAACGACCCCTCGCTCCACGACAAGCGCATCCTCATGTTCGTGCGCCAGCCCCTATCCGAAATCGTCGCCTCACAGGACTACATGTGGGCAGACATGGTCCAGGGCCTCGTTGATGGCGTAGGGTCAACCGCCCAACTCCTCCTCTGCCCCATCCCGCGCGACGCCAACGAAGAAAGCTTCTGCGCTGAGCGTATCAGCGACCCCTCCGTCCACGGCGTCGTCCTGCTCTCCTGGCTGGGCATCCGGCGGCTGGTCCGCCTCGCCGTCAACCAGCGCAAGCCCTTCGTCCTCCTCAACGTCAAAGACCCCGCCCTCAGAGAGCGCAACAACGTCCTCTGCGCCGACGCCGAAGGCGCGCGCCAGGCCGTACTCCACCTCATCCGCCAGGGCCACCGCCATATCCTCTACATCGGCTGCGCCGACAGGCCCCGGCCGCGCGAGTGGATCGAACTGTCGCGCCAGGTTGGCTACAAACGCGCCCTGGCCGAAAGCGGCATCACCCCCGACCCCGGCCTCACCATCAGCTGCGCGCGCATCACCGACGCCACCCGCCCCCTTGTCGAGCGCATCCTCGACACGCGCCCCCTCCCCATGACCGCCATCTTCGCCGCCAGCGACCCCGTCGCCATCGAGGTCCTGGCCATGCTGCGCCAGCGCGGACTGCGCGTGCCCCAAGACATCTCCGTCATCGGCGCCGACAACTGCGCCGCCTCCGCCCATACCTCGCCCCCCCTCACCACTGTCAGCAAGCCTCACCACCAAATGGGCAAAGTCGCCGCTCAGATGATCCTCGAACAACTCCGCAACGGCTTTGCCATGCTCGGCATGCGCCTCTTGCCCGCCGAGTTGATTATGCGCGAAAGCGACGGCCCCCCGGCCCTCGACGCGGCGCCCGCGCGCTGCGTCGCCGCCGGCCAGTGATAGCCCTCTGACAAAAACTTGGACACCCCCCAACACATGCCCAGCCGGTGAGGCCAGCCGGCCATCACAAAGGAGCGAACCATGCCAACCCGCCCGCGGCGCCACGCCTGGAACGCCTTCACGTTGATCGAACTCCTTGTCGTCGTCGCCATCATCGCCATCCTCGCCGCCATGCTCCTCCCCGCGCTCACCGCCGCCCGCGAAAAAGCCCGCCGATCCAGCTGCCTCAACAACCTCGGCCAGATCGGCCGCGGCCTCGCCTCCTACACCGGCGACCACAGCGGCTACCTCCCCGGCAACTGCGGATGGCCCAGCCTCAGCCACGACTGGTGCTATCCGAGCCGCGACGCCTGCACGGTCGCCCACAGCAAGAGCGGTGAAGAAGCAGGCCAGCCTTCGTTCACGAACGTGCTGCAAGGCTTCGTAGGCGGCCACTTCCAGGGCAAGCCTGGCGACAAACCCATCCGCACCGACGGCGCCAACTACCATTGCTTCTATCGCGCCATCGCCGTCGGCCGCAAATCCGCGCCCGAGTACCCCGCGGTCAGCGACCGCGTGTGGACCGCAGGCAACCTCAACCTCGGCCCCAACGGCGTCGGCTTCCTGCTCACTTCCGGTTACGTCGCCGCGGCCGATCTGTACTACTGCCCCAGCTCGACGAACATGGTCTCAGAATCATGGAAGGACGCCGCAGCCACCACGCCGTACGGCCGGTTCAACCTGGAACACTGGAAGACGGCCGGCGGGTTGAGCGCGGAGACACTCAAATACGGCAAGTGGAACACGAACCTCAACGGCGCGTCCACCCTCGAATTCCAGGCAGTCTTCTCCAACTACGCCTACCGCAACGCCGCCGTGGGCCATTACATCTATAGCTGGCACAAGAACGACGAGTTCAACGGCGTCTACACCCTCCCCGCAACCCGCCCCATCACCCTCGTCGGCAGCACACGCCCCATCTTCCGCACCGAAAAGGAGCTCAGCGGACGCGCCCTGGTCTGCGACGCATTCAGCAAGCCTGCTTGCAAGGACGGGCTCGGCAATCCCATGAACACCCCCGCTACAGTCGAGGAAACCGTCGCCTTCCCCGGCAACGGCATCCGCGGCCACAGGGTCTCCTACAATGTCCTCTACGGCGACGGCCACAGCGAGGCCTTTGGCGACCCCCAGGAGCGTTTTGTCTGGCACACGCAAGGTTCGCGCGTCGGTGACACATGGGCCACCCCATCCACCACCTGGTACAACGCCCTCAACTCGAACTGCTTCAGCAAGCTCACCTACCACGCCGCCTCCATCAAGAACAATCCGGAACACGCCTGGTTCAAGCACACGGGCCTTGCCATGTGGCACGAGCTTGACGTCAGCCAGAAAATAGACGCCAACCTTCCCTGACGCGCCGTTCATCGCCCAGGCGGCGCGCCCAGCCGTCGCCCCGGTTCCCGCTCCCAACCATCGGAGACCCCACTCCCATGCCTCCGCGCCGATCTCCCACGCGCTCGCCCGCCATCCTCTCGCTCGCCGCCGTCCTCGCCCTTGCCCACGCCGCCCTCTCCGCCGTCACGCTCGACATCCGCGACGCCACCGGCGACGGCCACAAAGACATCCTCGTCAACAACGGTTTCTTCTCCGCCACCTTTGAACCCGCTCGCGGCGGCTCCGTCACCAGCTTCGTCTTCCAGGGCCAGGAGTACGCTCTCCGCGAGAACAACCGCGCCGACGGTCTCTTCAAGGCCCTCGTCCGCCCCTGGGACTGGCGCAGCGACTTCTTCACCTCGCCCGCGGTCTACCGCTTCATCGCCCAAACCCCCGACGAGGTCGTCATCGAGTTCAAATCCACCGGATCCACCGGCGACCAGCAGTTCCTCGACCTCACCAAGACCTTCACCATCCGCGCCGGCGAGTGCGCCCTGCGCGCCGCCTTCGAGCTCCACAACCAGGAGCGCTCCCAGACCGAGCTCACCGCCGGCTTCTGGATCCACCACCACATCATCGCCCCCGGCGCCCCCCTGCGCTACTTCCTTCCCACTCAACAGGGAACCCTCTCCGTGGCCGCCGAGTCCCGCAACGACGCCGACGCGGGCGTGTGGAACAAAGCCCCCAGCCGCGGATGGAGCGGCTGCGTCAACGTCGCCAAGTCCTGCGGACTCGCCTTTGTCTGCGACGAAGTCTATCTCGAACGCGGCCTCTGCTGGTTCACCGGCCAAAAGGACCGTGGCTCCGTGGAGCACCACCTCTACCCCGTCCCCATCCCCTTTGGCCGCTCCTGGAAAACCGGCGTCTGCCTCATCCCCTTCACAGGCATGGACCGCCTCGACGGCGCCGGCGCCTCAGCCGCCGGCGAACTCCTCCCCAGCGCCGGCGCCGCCCGTGTCGAAGTCCGCCTCGTCCCCGCCGCCAGCGGCGCCCTCGACCTCAGGGCAGCCGTCGTTGACCCGTCGGACGCCGCCAAGGTCCTCGCCACGCTCGGCGCCCAACGCGTTGAAACCCAAGCCGGCCAGCCCGTCTCCGCCAGCTTCGACGTCCCCCCCGCCGCTCGGGACGGCGTCCTCATCTGCGACGTCACCGCCCCCGGCCAGCCCTCCTTCCGCCTCGAACGCCGCCTCGGCGCCAACGCGGAAGAGCCCTACGCCATGGCCCGCCTGCTCAAGCCCTATGCGCCGCCCAAGACGGAGGTCTACACCCCAGCCGCCCGCCGCAACCTCACAACCAGCGACCGCATCTGGGCCAAAGCCCTGCCCGGCGGCCCCCTCAAAGCCTCCTGCATCCTCCCCACCTACAACCGCCGGCAGATGGTCGAACTCGCCCAGCGCTTCGGCTTCGACTACCTCGAAGCCCCCGTCTCCGCGCGCTCCATGTTCCTCCACCAGCACGCCTACGGCGTCCCCGTCGGCCAGCAAGCCCCCGGCGAAGCGCGCGCGGTGGAGATGCTCGCCGAACACCTCAAAGCCCCGGCGCCGGTCCTCCTCATCGGCAGTTGCTACAGCCGCCGATACGCCAGCCGCACACCCAACTACTGGACCTGGTCCGGCCTCCCCAAGAATATCCGCCAAGCCATCCTCGACAAGGTCAAGGCCGGTTGCGGCCTCGTCTACGTCAACCCCATCGGCCTGGACAAGGAAGCCGAAGAAGCCCTCGTCGGCCAGCCCGTCAGCCCCGAACACGAAATCCTCAACTGGGCGCCCCCCGGCTTCACCGCCAAGCCCGAACAGATCCTCGTCAAAGAGTATGGCAAAGGCCGCGTCGTCGCCCTGCGCTACTCCGCCGCCGGCCTGCTCCCCTTCACCGAATGCGGCTTCTACCCCAAGCCCGCCCACGTCGCCGACTACTGGTACGCCCTCACCTCGCGCGCCATGCTGTGGGCCGCCCGCCGCCAGCCCGCTCTCCAGCTCGGCCCCGTGTCGCGCGCAACCAGTGGATTCCAGGCCGCCGCCCAAGGCGCCCTCGCCAACGCCTGCGTAGACTATGAGTTGCGCGATGCCTTCGGCCAGCGCCTCGCCCAAGGCAGCGTCCCAGCCGCGCCAGCCCTCACCCTCCCCGTCGTCGTCCCCAGCGCCAACGGCGACTACTATCTCCACCTCTTCGCGCGCGCCGGCGGCGTCACCCACGACTGGCGCGTCTTCCCCATCACGGTCAAAGCCCCGGCCCGAATCGCCGAGTTCACCGTCGAAACCCCTCCCACCGCCGGCAAACCCGCCCGGCTTCGCCTGCGCGTCGAAGGCGCGGCCGCCAAGCTCGAACTCCTCCTCCGCTCCACCGCCGGCGACCTCTACAAGCGCCTCGAACTCCTCCCCCCAGCCACCACCCAAAGCATTCCCTTCACCGTCCCCGACCTCCCCGGCCTCACCGCCGACATCGAGGCCCGCCTCCTCGGCAGCGGCGGACTCCTCGACCGCGCCTTCGCCAAACTCCCCCTGCCCGACAACTCCCGCCAGCGCCGCAACCGCTACTTCGCCCTCGTCTGGGGCGCCGACCCAGGCTGCACAGACTACGAGTCCTCCGAACTCGCAGGCCGCCAGCTCCGCCGCATCGGCTTCTCCGTCACCCTCTCCTCCTTCGCCACCTACTCCCAGCTCGGCTACCAGATCGCCCAGATGTTCCTCGACGCCGGCCTCTCGCCCATGATGCAGGGCCTCTGCCGCCCCACCCTCACCAACAACCAGATCGCCTTTCGGTATCAGCAGACCGGCGACACCAAATACCTCTGGCGCGACCCCTGCTACTCCAGCGCCGAGTTCCGCGACATGCTCACCAAACGCATCGAAGACATGCTCGCCAAGACCCTCCCCCTCGGCTTCCTCATCTACCACTGGGGCGATGAGTGTTCCTACACGTTCGAAGGCGGAACCACGCCTCTTGACATCTGTTTCCACCCAGACTCGCTGCGCGAGTTCCGCGTCTGGCTCAAGACCCAATACCCCAGCCTCGACGCTCTCAACGCGGAGTGGCTCACCGACTTCAAGGATTGGGACGCGGTCACGCCCCTGCCCTTTGACAAGGTCAAGGGCCGCAAGAGCTTCGCCCCATGGGCCGACCACCGGCTCTTCTCCGACTACCAGTACTGCGTCCTCACCTGGAAGCGCTTCGGCGATGAAATCCGCAAGCGTGACCCAGGCGCCATTGTTGGTGAGGGCGGCATCACGGCTCATCCACTGGCCTACGGCGGTTTCAACTGGCCGCTCAAGCTGAGCTCCTATCAGCACGCCATCCCCTACGGGTACGCGGAGGTCGTGGCGCAACTCGCGCGCAACTACCCCGGCTTCCGCTTCTCCACGCGGTGGACCGGCTACAACTCCCCCCTGGTCAACAACCACTACAGCGTCTGGAGCGGCCTCCTCATGGGCGCCACCAACACCTCCTACTGGTACGCCCATCACCTGATCGACCCGGACATGAACATCAGTTGCCGCGGCGAACCCATGAAAGCCCTCCTCGCCGAGCTCAACAGCGGCTTGGCCGACCTGCTCGCCAGCGGCAAGCGCCAGCTCGACCCCGTGGCCGTGCTCTATTCACAGCCCAGCGTCCTGGCCGCCTACGCCTGGAGCGGGCGCGGCGCCGACACCTACACCCTCTATCAGGTCAACCTCAAAGCCTGGATCGAGTCCTTCCAGGACGCCGGCTTCCAGCCCGCGCTCATCACCGAAGACCACATCCGCCACACCCCGGCGCGCGTCCTCGTCCTGCCCATGGCCATGGCGCTCTCCGAGCAAGCCGCCGCCGCGATTCGCGATTTCGTCCACAACGGCGGCGTCGTGATCGCCGACCTCATGCCCGGCGTCATGTCCGCCCACGCCCGCCCCCTCGACAAGCCCCTCCTCGACGACCTCTTCGGCGTCTCCCGCGCCACGCCCCCAGCCCTGTCGCGCCAAGCCGCCAATCTCCACCTCCGTCTCCCCGAGCTCGGCATTGACAACGGCCTCGTCTCGACCACCCTTGTCGAAACCGGCCTCCGCGCCCAAGAGGCCCAGGCCCGCGCCGCCATGTCCGAAACCCCCACGCGCGTCGGCAAGCTCGCCTTTTCGCGCAGCGGCGGCGCGGCCAGCGGCGCCGCCTTTCTGCGCCAAGACGGCAAAGGATACGCCCTCTACCTCGCCGCCCTGCCCTCCAGCCTGCGCGACGCCGCCACCGGCCGCAACATCCTCGCGCCCCTGCTGGCCAAGACCGGCGTCGACCGCGGCGTGGACCTCAAAGCCGCCGATGCATCCCCGCTGCAAGGCGTCTCCGTCAACCGCTACAAACTCGGCCCGGTCACGCTCATCGGCCTCAACGAGCCGCCAGAAAACATCCCCGGCGCCCGCGTCACCCACATGACCCTCGAAGACCTCCGTAAGCACACCCGCCCCGTCACGCTGCGAACGCCCCAGCCCTGCCACTTTTACGACGTCCGCGCCCACAGACTCCTCGGCCAGGGCGTCCAAGTCGTCTTCAACACCACCATGGGAACCGGCAACCTCGTCGCCGCCTCGCCATTCCCCATCGGAGAGGTCATCCTCGACAAGCCCGAACAGCGCGCCCGCCCAGGCGAGACCGTCATCCTCTCCGGCCGTGTCCCAGGCGCCGAGTCTCTCCAGAGCTTCGCCCGGATCCAGTTCGACACAGGCAATCCCGACCGCGACACCCTCCTCTCCAGCCTCGTCGAGATCACGGACGGCCGCTTCACCCACAACGCCCTCACTCCCCTCGACGCCAAGACCCCCTGGCGCATCACCATCACCGAAGCCATCACCGGCCACACCGCCCAATCCCTCCTCACCTTCACGGAAGACCGGCTCCCATGACCCCCACACCTGCCATAGGGCGCCCCCCCGTGCGCCCCACGCCCCTCCTCCTGGCCTGCGCCTGCTCCTTGCGGCGCAGGCCCACTCCGATGTCCAGGTCTCCCTGGTCCAGAAACACCACAGAGCCGACGTCCCCGCCGTTCTCATGAACAACGGCGCCATGTCCTACGACCTCGCGCTATTCAGCAAAGCCAAAGGCGCCCTGGACCCCAAAGGCTTTCATCTCGAAGGCGTCGGTCTGTTCCCGTCCAAGCGCGGCTGGTCCGGCATCGGCGGCTTTTTGGAAATCGTCCTCGACGGCAAGCCCCTCCTGCCCTGCCCCTTCCAGATCGCCGAGATGGCCTCCGGCCCCGACGGCGTCGCTGTGCTCCGCGGCCAAACCGAAGCCGGCCCGCTCACGCTCACCTTCCGCGCCCAGGCCATGAGCGACTGCCTGTTGCTCAGCGTGGACCTGCCGCTCAAGAAGCCCGCCAAGACGGTCGAAATCAAGATGACCGCCTATCCCGGCGAGTTTGCCAAGGCCGCCGCGCAACGCAAGCACCCCCTCGGCCCCATGGACACGCGCGTCCTCACCCCCCTCGGCGAGGAAACCCGCCGCGAAGGCCCCCTCGACCCCAACAAGCAGTACTGGCTCTTCCTCTACGACGCCAACTACGACCCAGCCAAGAACGCCGTCCTAGGCGGCGAAATGTGCGCCTGCGGCATCCTCTACAACCCCGCCGACGCGAAAGCCGTCTCCTTCGAGAAGCGCCCCGGCCACGTCCAAGTCACCTTCACCCTCCCCGGCGGCCCCGCCGGCGAGCGCGTCACCGCCGACTTCGCCCTCTGGGAGTTCACAAAGTCCAACGAAGACGGCAAGCGCGTCATGCAGTCTATCGTGCTGCACCGCGACTGAGCCCCGCCCACGCACTCAATGATCGCGTTATCCGCGTCGTCCAGAACAGAGCCCTCGGTCACGCGCAGCGCCTCCCCGCACACAGACCGCGGCCGGCCCAACACCCTCAGCAGACAGTCAGGGGGCGCTTTCGTCTGACGCAGGGTTCCATGGCGGCGCCGTCCTTCAAGCTTCCCCCCATCCCCTTTTCGATGCATAATCTTCCCAATCGTAACCAACGGGGCCTTTGTGGAGACACGCCAATGAAGAGCAGACTGGCGTTGCTGGGCGGCGCCAAAGCGGTCACCAAAGCGCCGGTTGACAGGTGGACCAAGTTCACCCCGCAATTGAAGCAGGCGGTCCTGGCGCTGCTGGAAAGGGGCGTGACCACGATCGGAGACGGCAGCGGCGTCGTCGGCGAGTTCGAGACAGCGTTCGCGAAAATGGTCGGCGTGCGGCGGGCGCTGGCCATGAACAGCGGCACGGCCACACTCCACAGCGCCTGCTTCGCCGCTGGCGTCGGCCCAGGCGCCGAAGTCATCGTCCCCACCTACACCTGGCACGCCAGCGTCACGCCCATCCTCCACTGCGGCGCCACGCCCGTCTTCTGCGACGTCGACGCGCGTTCCCTCACCGCCGACCCCGCCGACATCGAGCGCAGGATCACCCCTCGCACCCGCGCCCTCTGCGTGGTGCACGTCTTCGGCAACGTCTGCGACATGGACGCTATCATGGACATCGTGACCCGCCACAAGCTGACGCTGATCGAGGATTGCAGCCACGCCCACGGCGCCAAGTGGAAGGGCCGGCCTGTCGGCTCCTTCGGCGCGGTCGGCTGTTTCAGCATGCAAGGCGCCAAGGCCGTCAGCGGCGGCGAAGCCGGCGTGGCCGTCACCGACCGCGACGACATCTTCGACCGCATGGTCCTGCTCGGCCACTTCGGCCGCAAGCGCACCGGCGCCGACCCTGCCATCGTCTGCATCGGCGACATGAGCCTCGGCGCCAAGTATCGGCCTCACGCCTGGGCCATCGCCATGGCCAACGAAGAACTGAAGCGCCTGCCCGAACTCAACGCGCGAAGAACCGCTAACTACGAATACCTCAACCAATGCCTCAAAGGCTGCGAAGGCGTCGAGACCGTCGAACCTTTGCCCGGCGCCGAGCGCGCCGCCTACCTGGAGTTCAAGTTCAAGCTCTCTCCTAAGGCCCTGAAGAAAGCCAACCGCGACAGGATCGTGGAAGCCATGAAAGCCGAAGGCGCCCCCATCACCGCCGACCGCTACTCCAACCAGAACTACACCTACGGCCTGCTCCACGCCGCGCCTCTCTTCACGACCTTCGACCGCCGCTCCCTGGGCGGCGTCTTCTACGACCCCACGCGGCCCGAGCAGGAACTCGGCAAGAAGCCGCCCTCCCTCCCCGTCGCCGAAGACCTCGCGACCCGGCTCATCACCGTCCCCGCTTACACCGACGTCGAGCGCGACAGCCTCGCCCAAGTGGCGGACGCCATGAGAAAGGTCGTGGACAACCTGGACGACCTTTCCTGAACCCAATCACACCGTGGAGATAGAAGTGACAGAAATCATTGACGCCCACATCCACCCCGCCGTGTCCAAGGAAACCGACTTCGCGTGGTATCAGCCCACGGGACCGATGACCGAACAGGTGGCCACGCTGCGCCGCGCGGGAATCAGCCGCGCCTGCGGGTCCGTGGTGCGGTGGATCAACAAGTCCACCATGTCTGACATCAAGGAGCTGAACGAGACCGCGTTGCGCCTGCGCGACGATTTCCCCGACTTCTACATCCCGGCCATGCACATCCACCCCGATTACCCCGACGAATCCTGCGCCGAGATCGAGCGCATGTACGCGCTCGGAGTCCGTTGGATCGGCGAGATCGTCGGCTACATCATGGGCTTCTCCGACTACGACTCCCCAGGCGCCCTCCAGGTTTACGCCACCGCCGCCCGCCTCGGCATGCCCGTCAACATCCACTTTGGCCCCCTCGAAGAAGCCGAGGCCGTCTGCAAGGCCCTGCCCAACCTCAACGTCGTCATGGCCCACCCCACCTCCGACAAAGCCCAGATCGAAAACCGCCTCGCCCTCATGGAGCGCTGCCCCAACCTCCACCTGGACCTGTCCGGCAGCGGCCACAACGTCCGCCGCGGCCTCGTGCGCCACGCCGCCGATCGCGTCGGCGCGCAAAGGCTGATTTTCGGAAGTGATTACCCCATCTGCCCGCCGGAAGCCTTTCTGGCCGCCATGAGTGAAGAAAAGCTGAGCGACGAAGAGCGAAAACTGGTGATGGGCGGCAACTTCCTCCGGCTGACCGGCCTCAAGTAGCGCCTAGCGGCCCGTTGAAAAAGACACCGCGTCGGCCGGGACATGGCGCCTCAGCCCGCCAA
>CAYYEE010000063.1:0-14117 GCA_964470775.1 uncultured Planctomycetota bacterium
GCGCGCTCTGGCCCAGCACGTGGCTCAACAAGCGCCTCCGCCTCCGCCGCGCCGACATCAGCCACGAGCTGCCCTACGCGCTCGACCTGCTCACGCTGTCCGTCGAAGCCGGCCTCGACTTCACCGAAGCCCTGGACCGCATCGTCCACAAGCTCGGCGAATCCCCCCTGGCCGAAGAGCTGGGCGCCACGCTCCGCGACATCCGCCTTGGCCGCACCCGCACCGAAGCCCTGCGCAACCTCTCGCATCGCGTGGACATGGGCGCCGTCACCAGCGTCGCCAGCGCCCTCATCCAGGCCGATGAACTCGGCTCCTCTCTCGGCCCCATCCTCCGCGCCCAATCCGAACAGCTCCGCGTCGCCCGTTCCCAGGAAGCCGAAAAAAAAGCCCTCGAAGCGCCGGTCAAAATCCTGTTCCCGCTCATCTTCTTCATTCTCCCGACCATCTTCCTCATCATTGGCGGTCCCATCTTCCTCAAATACACGCTGTAAACGCGAAACCCGCGCGCCGTCCGTCCATGCTGGCGTTTGCGTCCTCGCAGTCCTTGCCGCCCAAAACAGGAACCCAGCTTGACGCCCCCAGAAGCCACCCATAAACTGGTGATAGCCCAGATCGGAAAAGACTTCATCACCCAGCTCCACGAAGCGGAAACCCCATGGAGCCGCATGGCCGGGCTCTTGGGGCGCACGCGCATGGAACCGGGCGAAGGCATGTTGTTCCGCCGGTGCAGAAGCATCCATACATTCTTCATGCGCATGCCCATTGACGTCGTGTACCTCGACGCCTCGGGACTTGTCGTCAAGATCGTGCCCAGCCTTGCCCCGTGGCGCGTGTCCGGTTGCTGGCGCGCGGCCGACACCCTCGAAACGGGCGCCGGCTACGCCGCCGCCGCCGGACTCCGCCCCGGAGACCGCCTGACCCTCAGTGAGATGACGTGATGAACAACGGTCCCAGACTCGTCCTGGCCAGCACCGACGCAAAGGGGAAGGAATTCCCCCTCAACAAGAACGTCATCACGATTGGCCGCGCCCCGGACAACGACATCGTTGTCGAACAGGTCTCCGTGTCGCGCAACCACGCCCGCATCGAACGCTTCGGCGACAACTACGTCATCAGCGACCTGGGCAGCCGCAACGGCATCAAGATCAACGGCGCGTCGGCCCCCGAAGGCCAGATCACCGACGGCGCCACCCTGGCCATCGGCGACGTCATCTTCCGCGCCGCGGGACTGCCCGCGGCCGCCGCCCCGCCGCCCCCCCCCCCAAGCCCCCCGCCCCCCCGCCCCCCCCCCCCCCCAAGCCCGCCGCCCAACAGCCCCACAGCGACGAGCCCACGCCCGCGCCCATGCCCGGCGCCCTGCCCGCGCCCGGGCCGGCCCAAGGCCCGGCCGCCTTTGCGCCGCCCTCCGCGCCCCCCGGCCCCACGCCCCAGCAGCAAGCGGCGCGCCTCGCCTCGCAGCAAGCCTTCCGCCGCAACGTCGAGCGCTTCGGACCCCTCCTCGTCGTGCTGGCCGCTCTCGTCGTGGCCGCCGCCGCCCTCTGGGTCGTCAGCAACGTCATCTACCCGGACATCGAGGTCCGCACCTTCTCCATGCAGCCGGTCAAACTCCGGGTCGGCGAGGTCGCGTGGATGCCCGTCCTCGCCGGCGCCAGCGGCGGGCCCTCGCGCTACTACGACGTGGACCCCGCCACCATCGCCGTCACGCCCGAAGGCGTCGCCAGCGTCGAACGCTACGGCGACCAGCAGATCGTGGTCAGGGGCCTCTCTTACGGTGACGCCACGGCCACCATGCGCGCGCCCGGCTCCACCGACATCATCCAGCTCCGCATCCTGGTGCGCGGACGCCTCGTCACCCGCGCCGACCGCGTCTACGAGTTCACCGGCTCCGACGAAGAACGCCTGCAAGCCGCCTCCAACCACGTCCACGCCGGCGACATCCAGATGGCCCGCGGCCTCTACTACCAGGCGGTTCAGGAATACGAGCTCGCCCTTCTCTACGTCAAACGCCTCCGGACCGCCACCGAAATCGGCGTCTCCGCGCGGTCCAAGCTCAGCCGCGCCTCCGCCGCCCTCGACAAACGCTACAAGGAACTCGTCGAAGGCGCGGCCGTGGCCCGCAAACAGAACGACTACAAGAAGGCCCTGGACCTCGTCAACCGCATCCTCCTGCTCATCCCCGACCCCAACGACCCGCGCTATCAGCAGGCCAGGCATTTCATGATCATCTGGGAAATGGAGCGCCAGCCGCGCAAGAAATGAAACTCATCGTTGAAATCGAAGGCCGCCCGCAGGAGTACATCGTCCGCGAGGGGCTCTCCACCCTCGGACGCGACATGGACTGCCACATCACCATCCCCTCCAGTTCCGTGTCGCGCAAGCACATGGAAATCCGCTATCGCGGCGGCGAGCTCTCCGTGCGCGACCTGGGCAGCCGCAACGGCACCTTTGTCAACGACCGAATCGTGAAAGAAGAAGCCCTGGTCCGCCCGGGCGACAAGGTCCGCGCCGGCGATCTGGCCATCCGCTTCGTGTTCGACGCCGCCCCTGGCGAAACCGCGCCGCCTCCCCCGGCCGCCCAAACCCCGGCGCCCGCGCAGTCCCCGCTCATGCCCATCATCACCTCGCCCGCGCCGCCGCCTCCGGCCGACAGCCAGCCCACCCCCCCCAGCCTCCTCGCCGCCGCCCCCGCGGTCCTCGAACCCCGGACGCGCCCCGGCTTCCGCCAGTTCATCACCCCCCGTGTCCGCCTCGCCCTCATCGCCATCGCCGCCCTCACAGTCCTCGCTGTCGCCGGCATGGCCATCCATAAATCCCGCCAGCCATCCGGCCCCCAGGACCGCGTCATCTCCCTCCAGACTTTCCAGGACTGCGTCAACAAGGCCGTCAAGCTCGCCGAGACCGGCGCGGAAGACAAAGCCATCGCCGGACTCAAAGACCTCGCCAAGTACCGAACCATCCCCGAGCGCGCCACCGGACGCTTCCTGCTCGAAGCCCTCGAAAACTCCGCCAAGCTCAAGACCGACTTCGCCAGCTCATGGGAAAAAGCCCTCGACGCGTGGGAGCGCCTGGAACACGACAATGCCACCACCTTCCAAGCCCGCGAACTCGCCCGCGCCCGCCGCGAGGCCATTCTCCGCGAATCCAAAAACCTCGCCCTGCGCGACAAAGCTCTGGCCGCCTTCGGCAAGGGCGACTTCGTCGAGTTCTTCAAGCAGGCCGCCAAGATCAGCCCGGAAAGCAGCGCCCTGGCCGCCCTAGCCGACCAGATCCGCGACGCCAAGGCGCGCCTGGCCGCTCAGCAGACCGCCAAGGCCGACCAGAACGAAAAAAGCCGCAACTGGAGCGCCGCCATCCAGGACCTCCAGCTCGTCATCGAATACGTCCCCGAGATGAAGGCGGAAATCGAACCCCGCATCGACAAACTGCGCGGCTTCAACCTGCAGCAAGACCGCATCGCCCAGGCCGGCAAGAGCCTCGACGCCGGCAAGGTGGCCGAAGCGCGGTCGCTTCTGGACAGCGTGCCCCCCGACGGCCCCTACGCCTCCGAGCGCACCGCCGCCCTCGCCCGCGCCATCAAGATCGAAGCCGAACGCTCCGCCACCGCCGCCTACGACTCCGGCGACTCGGCCAAGGCTCTCCAGATCCTCAAGCAGGCCGGCCTCGGCGAAAGCGACTTGGCCCGCAAGGCCGCCATGGTCGCCGAGCAGTACAAGATCATGAACGACAGCATCACCCAGCTTCTCTTCAAACAGGCCGACACCGCGGCCGAACGCATCATCGAGCTCGAAAAAAAGACCAACAACTGGTACTACACCAAGGCCGACGATTACCTCAAAAACAAAAGCGCCGTCCGCACCCGCCAGGCCGAGCAATTCTCCGCCCAGGCCACCCAGGCCTACCGCCAGCAGAAGTACCGCGAAGCCCGCGACCTCTACGAGAAAGCGCGCGCCCTGGACCCGCGCCTGGCCAGCGCCAGCCAGGGCATCGCCGCGCTCAAGAGCGAAGCCGCCCGCGTCTTCAACGTCGAAGTCCTGGCCAAGCGCGACACCGACCCCGAAGCCGCTCTCAAAGCCGCCAAAGAAGTCCGCGACCGCCTCCGCCCCGGCGAAACCTTCCACACCCAGGCCCTCCAGATCATCAAGGAACTGGAAGAGAAGACCGGCAAGTAGTCCCCCTCCCCCGCTACTCCTCCGTCTTGCGCGCCTCGGTCTCGATGACATTGCCATCATCGCCGCGCTCGGCGAACCCCTGCAGCGGCGACGCCACGGCCAAGTGGAAATGGCGCTTGAGGTACGAGCCCAGCCACTTGCCCACCAGCGCCCGGAGCGGCGGGATCAGCAGCAAGAGACCGATGGCGTCCGTGATTACTCCCGGCGTAATCATCAACAGCGCCGCCGCCAGGATCAGCGCGCCGTCGAGCGCCTCCTTGCCCGGCAAGCGGCCCGCGGCCACGGCCTCTTGCAGCCGCCGCACGGCTCGCGCGCCCTGATGACGCGCCAGCGCCGCGCCCGCCATGCCCGTCACCAACACCACGGCCACCGTCTCCAACACGCCCAGCGCCTTGCCCAACTGCGCCAGCACGTACAGTTCCAGCGTGGGCAGGCCGATGAACAGCAGGGCCAGTTTCCAGAACACGTCATCCTCCTCAATCACCGCCCGCCGCCGCCCTTCTCCGCGTTCTCCGCGTGAGGCGGCCGTTCGCCGTTGCCGCGCTCATCGCGTCCAATCGAACACCGCGGTCACCAGCGGGCCCCGCGGGTCCTTGAGCTCCTCATAGGTCCTCGCCGCCTCCTCGGGCCGGCGCACGGCGCTGATGACGTCCGCCAGCCGCAACTGCCCCCGGTCCATCATGTCCAGCGCGCGCTGGCAATCGCTGATCTGGCTGCCGCGAGGGACCATCAAGCAGCACTGGCCCGCGTAAGCCGCCGCATACGAGATGGTGAAGTCGCCCTCGTAGCTGCCGAGCATGACATAGCGCACGCCTGGCGCGTCGCGAAGCGGGTCCCACGGCTGGCCGCGGCCCACGGCGATGCCGCTGGCCAGGGCCTTGGCCGACCCGGTGCAATCCACCACCACGTCCGCGCCATTGGGGAAGAAAGGCGCGAAAGCGGCTCGCAGCGCGCCGGGCGCATCAGGCTTGACGGCGCGCGCCCCGCTCTTGGCCCCCAGCTCGACGCGCCCCGGCGAAAGATCGCACCCCACGGCGTCCACCCCCACGGCATGCGCCAGGCGCAGCGCCATCTGGCCGATAGCGCCCAGCCCGATCACGGCCACCTTGTCACCCGGCGCGGGCCGCGCCATGCTCAAACCGTGCAAGGCGATTCCAGCCAGCACCGACGCCGAGGCATCGGCCATGCTCACGCCGTAGGGAACCCGCGCCAGCAACGGCGACGGCGTCAACGCGTGGCTGACGTGGCCGCCTTCGCCCAACTTCAGCCCTCCGGCGTCCACGCTGACAAACGTCACCACCCGCGCGCCATCCTCAACGGCCGCTTCCGGTCCCCGCGCCGTCACGCGGCCGGCCAGGCAGTAGCCCGGCACAAGCGGAAATCCGGCGCTCCCCACGCACTCCTTGCCGCGCAGACGCCGCAGCTCCGTGCCCGGACTGACGCACGTCGCCGCCGTCTCGATGACCACCTCATCCCCGCGAGGCGCGCGCAGATCAAAGTCCCTCATGCCCACCCGATCCGGCGCTTCGAAGACAATCGCTCTGGCTTTCACGTCTGTCCTCCTTGCCTGTCCGGTCCCCCATCGTGTGCATTCTTCCACGTCTCCGGCCTGGCGGCAAGCGGCGCCGCGCAAAAGCGCACTCGCTGTTGCGGCCCACTCTCTCCGCGACATCGCCGCCCCCGTCCCCCGCGCCGCCGGGCTCGCGATGACGCCGCTGGGGTGGCGGTGGCGGGTTCCGCCACCACCCCTGCATGAAAGCAAAGCGTCCGCGCTCCCCCCCTTTGCGTGGCCCGGAAGGCTCAGCGCGAGCCGCCGTTCTGCTTGACCCCCCAGCCGTCCAGTGGCAAAATAGGCCTTTTGCCTTCTCCGCCGCTGCTGCTATGTCCATGCGGCTGTGTGTTTTTTGCAGGCGTCACCATGGATTACCGCAACACCGTCAACCTGCCGCAGACGGGCTTTGCCATGAAGGCCAACCTGGCCCAGAAGGAGCCCGCCTTCCAGAAGCGCTGGCGCGAGGCCGGCCTGTATGGCCAGATGCGCAAGGCCCGCGCCGGCTGCCCCAAGTACATCCTCCACGACGGGCCTCCCTACCCCACCGGCGACCTGCACGTCGGCACCGGGCTCAACAAGATCCTCAAGGACATCGTGGTCCGCTTCAAGACCTTGTCCGGCTTTGACGCGCCCTACGTGCCGGGTTGGGACTGCCACGGTCTGCCCATCGAGCACAAGGTCTTGCAGGAGCTGGGCGGCAAGGCCCGGACGATGAGCACGGCCGAAATCCGCGGCCTTTGCAAGAAGTACGCCATGAAGTACGTCAACGCCCAGCGCGACCAGTTCACGCGCCTGGGCGTGTCCGGCGACTGGGACAACCCCTATCTCACGTTGAACCCAAGCTACGAGGCCGGCGTGATTGACGTCTTCCGCAAGCTGGTGGCCCGGGGGTTTGTGACGCGCAACCTGAAGCCCACGCACTGGTGCATGAGCTGCCGCACCGTCCTGGCCGAGGCGGAGCTGGAGTACGACGACGACAAGTCGCCTTCCATCTACGTGCTCTACGGCCTCACCCAGACGCCGCGCCACCTGTACCCCAAGCTGGCGGCCGACGAGCCCGTGTCCGTGCTCATCTGGACCACGACGCCGTGGACCCTGCCGGCCAACCGCGCCATTGCCGTCGCGCCGCGGGCCAACTACGTGTGCGTGCGCTTCACGCGCAAAGACGGCCGATCGCAGACGTGCATCCTGGCCGACGACCTGGTGGAGAAGGTCATGGCCAACGCGGGCGCCACGGTAACCGATCGCCTGGGCGTCGCGCGCGGCGAAGCGCTGGCTGGGCTGACCTACCGCCACCGCATCCTCGACCGGCTTTGCCCCATCGTCCTGGCCGATTACGTCAGCCTGGAGGACGGCACGGGCTGCGTCCACACCGCCCCCGGCCACGGCGCCGAGGACTACATCACCGGCGTGCGCAACGGCCTCGAGATCGCCAGCCCCGTGGACGAAGGCGGCCACTTCACGGCCGAAGCCGGTCCCTTTGCCGGCCGGCAAATCTGGGAAGCCAACCCCGCCATCGTGCATCAGCTCGATGAGTGGGGCGTGCTGTTCCACTCCGAGAGCTTCACCCACTCCTATCCTCACTGCTGGCGCTGCCGCAAGCCCGTCATCTTCCGCGCCACGAGCCAGTGGTTTGTGCAGATCGAGCACCGCAACCTGCGCCAAAAGGCGCTCGAAGCCGTGCACGCCACGCGGTGGATCCCGCCCCAGGGCGAGGCGCGCATTTCGGCCATGATCCAGGAGCGGCCGGATTGGTGCATCAGCCGCCAGCGGGTTTGGGGCGTGCCCATCCCCGCGCTGTACTGCGAGAAGTGCAACCAGCCTGTGCTCACCGAAGAACTGGCCGCGCATGTCAGCGAGGTCTTCCGCCAGCGGGGGGCTGAGTCGTGGTTCACCGAGGACGTATCGCTCTTCGTTCCACCCGGTCTCAAGTGCCCCAACTGCGGCGACACCGCGTGGCGCAAGGAGACGGACATCTTTGACGTCTGGTTCGAAAGCGGCAGCAGCCACCGCTCCGTGGTGCAGGAGCTGCCCCAGCTCCAGTTCCCGGCCGATCTCTATCTGGAAGGCCACGACCAGCACCGCGGGTGGTTCCAGCTTTCGCTGCTGCCGGCCGTGGCGTCGCTGGACACCGCGCCCTTCAAGGCGGTGCTGACCCACGGCTTTGTCGTGGACGAGGCAGGCAAGAAGATGTCCAAGTCGCTGGGCAACTTCATCTCCGTGGGCGACGCCCTCAAGGACTTCCCGGCCGACATCCTGCGGCTGTGGGTCGCCATGACCGACTACCGCGTGGACATCCACGTCTCGCGCGACCTCATCAACCGCACCTCGGACGTCTACCGCCGCATCCGCAACACCTTCAAGTATCTGCTCGGCAACTTGGACGGCTTCGACCCGGCGGCGCACGCCGTGCCGCTGGCGGGCATGCTGCCCATTGACCAGTGGGCGCTGGCGCGGCTGCACGAGGTCATCACCGGCGCCACCAAGGCGATGGAGGCGTTCGAGTTCCACCGCGCCTTCCACCTCATCCACCACTTCTGCGCCGTGGACCTCAGCTCGTTCTATCTGGACGTGCTCAAGGACCGCATGTACTGCGACGCGGCCGGCGCGCTGTCGCGGCGATCCGGCCAGACCGCCATGCGCCACATCCTTCTCGCCCTGGTCCGGCTCACGGCGCCGGTCATCGTCCACACGGCCGAGGAAGTCTGGGACTTCATCACGAGCAAGGACGAGGACGTCCCCAGCGTCCACCTGGCCCATTGGCCCGCGCCCGACCCCGCGTGGCGCAACGACGCGCTGCTCAAAACCTGGGCCAGGGTGCAACAGGTCCGCGCCGACGTCCTGCGCGAGATCGAGAAGCTGCGCGCCGCCAAGATCATCGGCAGCGCGCAGGAGGCCGTGGTGCGCCTGGGGGCCAAGGACGAATTGTTCGCGTTCCTCAAGAGCTTCGAGGATCACTGGCAGGCCATCTTCATCTCGTCGCTGGTGGAGCTTGTGGAAGGCGGCGTCGAGGGCGTGGACGGCATGGACTGCCCGGGCCTGAAGGTGAACGTGGCCCGCGCCAGCCACCCCAAGTGCGTCCGATGCTGGAACCTGCTGCCCTCGGTGGGCGCGTGCGCCGAGCATCCTGAACTCTGCGAGCGGTGCGTGGCTGTCGTCAAGGCCATGTGAGCCCGCGGCGCGGCGACGGAGTCAAAACACCGACATGGACCCCAACGTCCAGATCGGCCTCATCCTGCTCGTGTCCGCCGCCATCGCCGGCGTCCTGGTCCTCTTCGTGCCGCTCTTGAGCTGGTGGGTTCAGGCGTTTGTCGGCGGTTGCCGCATCCCGATTTGGACGCTGCTCCTGGCCCGGTTCCACAACCAGCCCGTGCACGAGCTGCTGGTGGCGTGTCTCGTCGCCCGACGCACCGGATTCAAAGTTCCCTTCGAACGTTTCGCGGAGCTTCGCCAGCTTGGCGGCCAGCCAGTCCGCGTCGCCACGATGCTCGCCGCTTTCGGCGTATCGGGCATCCAGGTGGACCCGGACCGCATCTTCCGGCTTGAGCTGCAAGGCCGCCTGGCCGAGTACCTCGAAGAATGGCGCGCCGCCGCCGCGGACGGACGCCTGCCGCCCGATCTGCCCAGCGACGCCTAGTGTGGTGTTTCGGAAATGCCCTGCATTTCCGAAACACCGCAGGGCGGGCTGACTTTAGACGCGTCAAGCGCCGGGTTTGTGTCATGTAGTGTTTCAGAGATAGCAAAGCTATTTCTGAAACACGACGCTGGACCCATCCGGCCCGCGTGAGTCCTCCCATGCTCGCGGCCCTCATTTCCATCGTGGCCACGTGGCTCCTCATCGGCCCAGCGTTCCTGGGCTTGGGGCTGGCTCTGCGCCGCGCCGCTGGGGTCCCGGCCGAAAGCCCCGAAGACCTGCTGGCCGCGTTCTGGGTGGGCTGGGCCGCGGCGCTGGGCGCGCTTCAGTGGACCAGCCTTTTCCTGCCCATCGGCTGGCCCGCGCGGCTCATCGTCCTTGTCCTCGGCGTTGCCGGCTTTGTGTTCCACGGCCGCGCCATCGCCGCCATCGCCTGGCCGCGCAACGCGCGCCGCGCCGCCTTCGTGGCGTGCCTGGCGCTTTTTGCCCTGTGGCTGGCCAACCAAAGCACAGCGCCCATCGTGCTCTACGACGCCGGGCTCTACCACCTCACGCAGGTCCGCTGGGCCGCATCCTTTCCCGCTGTTCCCGGATTGGGCAATCTGCACGTCCGGCTGGCCTACAACAACGCCTCGTTCCTGTACAACGCGTTCATGAGCGCAGGTCCCTGGCAAGGGCTGGCGCACCACGTGTCCAACGGGTTGCTGCTGCTGGCCATGGCCGCGCGCCTGGGGTTGGGCGCGTGGCGGCGGTTGTTCGGTCGCGAGGCCAAGCCCAGCGATCTTGCGGCGCTGATCCTTCTCGGCCCGGCGCTGTCCCAGTGCTTCCGCCACGCGTCCTCCCTGTCGCCCGACCTTCCCGCGTTCGCCCTGGGCGTCCTCGTCTGCCTCGAACTGATACGCCTTGCGCTGGACAACCTGCCGCCCGGCGCAAAGCGCGCCGCGGCCTTCCACGTCCTGGTCCTGGCTTCCGCGGGGCTGGCGGTCAAGCTGACCTTCGCGGTGTTCGGCTTCACGGCGGCCGTGGCGGCCCTGGCGCTGCTGTGGCGTGCGCGGCCGGTTTTCCGGCCCATGGCCGCGGCCGGGGTCCTGTCCGCGTTCATCGTGGCCCCGTGGTTCGCGCGCGGGGTCATCACCAGCGGCTGCCCCTTCTATCCGAGCCAGGCGCTGGCGGTGAACGTGGACTGGCGCGTGCCGCCCGAGATCGCCCGCAACGACCTCCAGTGGATGCGGAGCTGGGCGCGCGTTCCCGCGGCGCCGCCCGATCAGGTTCTGGCTGGCTGGAGCTGGCTGCGGCCGTGGACGCGCGGCCTGTTCGCGTATGAAGAGCACGTCTTTGACGTGGTCCTGCCTCTGCTGATCGCTTTGATCGCGGGGGTGGCCCTCCTTGCCCGGCCAGGCCCCAAGCCCTGGCGAGCCGCGGCGTGCGCCATCCCGTGCGCGGCGGCCATCGTCTTCTGGTTCTTCTCGGCGCCGCTGCCCCGATACGCGGCGGCCTCGTTGTGGGCGCTGGCGGCCGGGCTTGCGGCCGCGGCCTCTCTGGCGCGATCCAGCGGCAGGCACGGCGCATTCGGCCGCGCGGCCTGGGCGGCCGCGGCTCTAGTCCTCGCCGCCGCCGCGTGCCATGGCCGCGACCGTTTCATCGCCCCCGGCCCGGACCGCGGCCTCTATCCCTTGCCCGTGGCCGCCGTCGAGCCGCGCCTCACGCACTCAGGCCTCATCGTCTTCACGCCGCGCCGCGGCGAGCAATGCTGGGACGCCCCGCTGCCCTGCGCGCCGGCCCTGAACCCGCGCCTGCGCCTGCGCCAGCCCGGCTGCCTCGCCGCCGGCTTCACCCTGTCCTCCCAGCGCGACCTGCCTGCGCTCTGCAAGGACGCCCTCCCCTGAGCCGCGCGCCCATGGGGCAGGCCAAGAGCTTTCGTCACTCCGCTCTGAGGATGCGGATTTCGGAGACGCGCACGGGCCGCGGCGTTGTGCTGAAAATCTCGACGCGCGCGGGAGATTCGGCCGTGCCCTGGGGCACGTGCAGGCGCAAGGTCTCGATTTCGCCTTCGGCGCCGCCGCCGCGCAGGGCGAAGCGCTTGGACCCTATCCAGGCCACGCCCTCCACGCGCTCGCCGCTTCCGCACAGGTCCACCTCCAGCCAGCACGCTTGGCCCGGCGGCAGCTTCACTTCGTAGCCGAACCCTTCGCAGTCGCCCACGCCCGTCTCGCGATAGCGCGCGGCTTCGTCGGCGCGCGTGGCGCCGGTGTGCAGGCGCTTGCCCAGCTTGTGGCCTTCGGACGCCAGGCCGCACAGCACGTAATCCACCAGCCCCGGCTCCAGCGACAGGTCGCGCCGGCGCTCCATCTCGAAGGCGCGCTCGGCCCGCAGCCGCGCCGCGAAATCCTTAAGCCGGTCCGCCACGCCGCCGAAAAACGCGCCCCCTTCCCTGGCCGCCACCTCGGCCGCCAGGCTCTCCGCGGCCGCGGCTTCTTCCTCAAACGCGCCCACGGCGCGCTCTTCCATGCCCCAGGCGTCTTCCAGGTGCGCGGCCACCAGCCGCGTCAGCGCCAGCGACGCCCTGGCCACAAGCGTCAGGCGCGCCAGAGACCGCGCCGCCTCGTCGCGCGCCTCGGGCCGCAGGTCATGGGCCAGCGACTGGAACCAGCCCTCCAGCGCCTCGGCCATCTCCACCGCCTCTTCCTTGCCGCGCACGATCTCGCCGTGCGGCAGCGTGGGGCGGTCGGAGAGCACGGCCCAGTTCTCGCGCATGTGGCGCAGATGCTCCGCCGGCTCGAAGAGCCCGAACATCTGGACGTGCTTGGCGTCGTCAAACGAGGGGAACCGGTCGTGCGACATCTGCTGGCCGTCGATGTACAAGGCGTTCTTCCACACCTCGAACGTCTGGTCCAGCATCTCGGCCAGGCCATCGGGCGCGGCGCCCAGGCGCTCCTTGAGCCACCCGGCCATGAAGGCGTCCACGTCCAGTTCCGGGTTCTTGGCCCAGGCCGTCGCGGCCAGCAGGTTGATCTCGTTGAGCGTGCCGAGGGCCGGCTGGCCCCGGCGGTCCACGCGGAGCGTGATGGTGGTGGCGCCGCGGTCGGCCGCCCCTTCCAGGCGCTCGATGATATGCCTGGCGTAGATGACGGGCGCGGCCTGTCCCCCATAGTGCTCGGCGCCCGCGTCGGCTTCCGCGCGCAGTTCGTGCGCGCCCACTTTGCGCATCAGCGGGTGGTTGGGCAGGAAAGGGCTCCAGTTGGAGAGATCGCTCTTCATCATCACGGACAGGTCTTCGTAGCCGACCTTGGCCACCGCGTCCAGCACGGCGCGCTCATCCTCAATCAGCACGGAGAACGTCCGCGCCACCACCCCCTTCTCGAAGTAGCGCGCCGACTCGACGACCGGCTTGATGATGCGCAGCGCCCGCTCGGCGAGGGGCATGGAGCAAAAGGGCCGGTGCAGCGCGCATATCTGCGACTCGGTCAGCGTCAGCACGACCTCGTCTACGTCCGGCGCGGCCTCGAAGAACTCGTCCAGCTGGGCGCTGATCAACTCGTCGATCAGCGGGCTCTCCAGGTCGATGAGCCCGTCTTGCGCCCGCATTTCAGGCATCAGCTCCAGCAGGCCGGGCGGACCGGAGATCTCGTGCAGCCACACCCCTGTGCGCAGGCCCCGGCTCGTGGCGTATTCAGCGATGCGCTGAACCACGCGCTGGCGCTCCTCGATCTCTTCCGTATCGCCGCCCGCGCACAGGTCCGGCATCTCCCGATAGGTGACCAGCTTCTCCACGGGGTAGGCGATCTCGACGCCGTCCACGCCCAGCTCCGCGCCCGCGTCGATGATCCGCTGAGCGTAATCGAAGTTGAGCGGCCCGCCGTGACCCAGCGACCAGATCACCTTGAATGGCTCCACGGCCTCTCCTCCTTTGGCAGCCCGCCGCCTGCTCCGTGGACACGTTGCGCTCCCGCGGCTGGCGGCCGTCCACGACAACTCCCCGCAGCCGCCGCGGCCTCATCCCCCTTCCAGCCCTGTCGAGCCGCGCGGGCTGGCGCCACTCGCGTGAAGCCAGCCCGCGTGTCATCCTCAGCCTTCCGCCGGCCGTTGCCCCCGTCCTACTTCTGGTCCAGGCTGGGCGTGGCCATCTCGAACCGGGTGAAGCCGTTTAGGCTGAACGGCTGGGTCTTGACCGCCCACGGCGCGCCCAGATCGCTGTAGAGCTTCCGCTCGCGCCACCCCTTCTCCACCAGCGCGTTGATGCCCACGATGTCAGTGTAGCATTCGTGGTTGTCGGTGATGCGGGGCTTGACAATGCTCTCGGGGGTTCTGCGCGTCGTGCCCGAAGAGAGGAACGCGGCGTTGACGGTGAGCACGAACGGCCGCGTCATTTCCAGGGCGCAGTTCAACTGCTTGTCGACGCCGCGGACCATGCGCGCGGCGTTGCGGAACAGCTCGTCGCGGCCGGTGCGTCCCACGTCCGCGATGGTCTCCGTCCGGCCGTCGTTGTAGGTCACGGCCGCGTCGCCAGCCGTCTTCCACAGCGCCTTGCCCTTTTCGCCCACGACCTCGATATGCACGGTCGAATCGGCGCCGGCCTCGGCGCACAGCGTGCCCAGAAAATAGGCCTTGCCGCCACCTTTGAGTCCGATCTCCAAAGCCGCGGTGTCCTCGCTCTCGATGCGGTGGCCCTTGTACAACTCAGCCCGCACCCATTCGGGCGCAGCCACCTTGCCCCACTCCATGGAGGAAAAGTAAAGCGCGTTCATCACCTGGTGGGCCAGCG
>CAYYEE010000064.1:0-14066 GCA_964470775.1 uncultured Planctomycetota bacterium
GGGCGCCGCCGCCGCCGAGCCCTGAAGATTTGCGCCGGGGGCGCTGGAAGGGGGCGGGCCGCTGGGCGGGGGAGGGGACGGGTTGGGGGCGGGGCCTTCGCGGGACGGCGCAGGGCTTGCGGATAGGGCTGGCTCGGTTATACTGAGAGCATGGCCGGCGTTCGTGGCCGGCGGGTCCGCGCGCCAGGGAAGCTGGCGCGGGCTTTTGCCTCCTTGAAGCTTCGGCGTTTTCAACTCACCAGGAGACCGGCCATGAACCGACCGCTGAGGTCGTGTTTCATCGCGGCGCTGGGCGTTTGGCTTTTGGCTTGCGGGGCTGGGGCCGCGGACGGGGCAGGCCGCGAGATCAGGCTCGAGAAGACCTTCACGACGGTTCCCGGCGTTTCGCTGCGGCCGCTCTATATCCACGACAGCGCCATTCGCGCCGAGGTGGACCGGCTGATGGCGCGCGAGAAGCGGCTGACCGAGATGGAGGTCATGCTGCTGGCGGACCTGGCGGGCGGGCTGGACAACCTGGCGCGGGGCGATCAGGAGGGGCAGGAGCAGTCGTGGGCGGAGCAGACGCTGTTCTACCGGGGCGTGGCTGGGCTGGCGGGGCTGGCGGGCGGGGCCATGGGCTATCTGGACGGCGCGCCTTCGCTGGCCAACCTCTACCAGTTCTGCTGCCAGGTGTCGGCCGAGATTGACGCGGCCGCGGCCAAGCGCCAGGCGCTGGAGGCGAAGTACATTGACGGCTTGTCCGGGGCCGTGACGGGCGAGAGCGCGTCGCCGGCGGACACGCTGGTGACCATGGCCGCGCAGGAGCGGGCGGCCGTGGTGGCGCGGATGCGCGACCGGATGCTGGACATGCGCCAGTTGCGCCAGAACACGCTGGAGAACCTGCTGCTGGCCATTCGCTGGGCCAATGCGTCGGGGCTGCCCACGGCCGCGCTGGAGCGCACCGTGGACTGGGCCACGGCCGATGACGCGCAGGTGAACAAGCTCAAGGAGCGGCTGGGGGCGCTGAACCTGAAGCGCCAGAGCTTGCAGGGGCTTATCGAGACCAATGACAACCTGCTGCGCCGGCAAAAGGAACTGGCCGACAAAGCCGCCAAGGAGCCGGACAGCCCGGAGAAAGCCCAGAAGCTGGCGCATCTGGAAGAACGCAAGAAGAAGCTGGAGCAGGACCGCGCCAGCTGGCAGGCGTCGCTGGAAAAGACCAAAGCGGACATCAAGGAGACCAGCGAGGCCATCGAGAAGGCGCAGACGGGCGTGGACACGGAGTCCAAGACGCCGGCGGTGAAGAAGGAGAGCGGCGCGCGCGAGAGCGTGGGCAAGTGGGCGAGCACGGTGAGCCCGCGCTACGCGGAGCTGGCCATCCGGCGGTGGATGCGCCGCCGCGCCACGCGCGAGGCCAGACATGTCTTTGACCTGGCGGAGAAGCTGTCGGCCGCGCGGCGGATGATGGAGCTGGCGTTTGTGACGCAGGGCCGCGTGACCGGCTCGGGCGGGCCGGCCAAGGCGCTGCGCGACGCCTACGTGGACCAGGGGCTGGCGTCCATCGCCAAGCGCGAGTTGCAGGCCGAGGACGCGTTTCTGGGCCAGACCGAGTTCTTCAACGCGCTTTCGTCGTTCATGGACCAGCAGGAGGGCCGGCTGGCCAGCGACGACCTTTCGGCCAACGTGGCGAACTTCGGCGCGGACCTGGGACAGGGGCTGCTGAATCTGTTCTCCGGCATGACCGGCGCGTTCTTCGACCAGTGCAAGGTGATGATGAACGCCGCCGCGCCGGTCCACGTGACCACGGCGCTGGACAAGACCCACCAGGACATGCGCAAGGCGCGCGTCAAGACGCAGACGCAGATCGAGTTCCTGCTGGAGGCGATGAAGCAGGGCGACGACGGGCTGCGCCCATATTTGGGGCTGGAGAAGGAGCCCTCGCCCAAGCCGTTCGTGTTCGAAAAGCCCAAGGCCGAGGGGCTGGAGACGGCGCTGGATCTTTTCAAAGAGGACAAGGCGTTCTATGACGCGCTGGACGGCGGCTTGCGGCGGATCGGGTCGTGTTTGGACACGACGCTGGAAGAGCGCCTGGCCACGGAGTACGTCATCAGCTACGAGAAGGCGTGCTTCACGCTGCGCGATTTGATCCGCATGGAGAACTCGATCCGCGGGCTGGACGAGAAGAGCGGCGAGTTCACGTTCAAGCTTTTCCTGTCGCCGATCAAGACGCTGCTGGCCGCGGGGCGGTTCGCGTATGAGTGGCTGGACCCGGTGTACGGCCACCGCGAGCTGGAGATCAGCGTGTGGATTCAGCGCCGCGCGGACCAGGTGAAGCTGATGGAGATGGTGTTTCCGCTGCTGAAGAAATGCCGGTTCAGCCTGAAGGAAATCTATCGCCGCAAGGACGAGGCCAAGACGTTTTTCGGCGTGCACTGGCAGCTCTGGCGCGAGCACCCGGACTACCGCCGCTTCTGGCACAAGTGCGAACGCGAGCGGCTGAGCGAGCAGCAGAAGAAGCTGCTGGACGCGCGCGCCAAGGCCGCGTCGTGGTGGGACAAGGAAGTGGCGGAGGAGCGGCTGGAGGTCATCGCGGCCGCGGCGCCTTCGCCCAGGACGCTGGCGCGCGCGCACATGCAGGACGCGCTCGACTTCATGCAGCTCTACAATTACACGTCCGCGCTGAACTCGCTGGTGGAGGCCAACGAACTGGACCCGGCGCTGGTGTCCGCGGACACGATACTGAAGGCCGAGCGCGTCATGGCCGGGTGGCAGGCGGGCGAGCGCGCCGGCGCCATGCTGTCGCAGATCGGCGACCAGGTCATCTGGCAGCTCATCACGCAGGGGATCGTGGCGCGGCTCAAGATGGGGCTGGGCTTCGCCGTAGAGCCCAAGACGTGGGCGCAGTCGCTGGGCGAGGTGATGACCGCGGTCAAGGGCCAGTTCAACCCGTTCAGCAGCTACATCACG
Source organism: uncultured Planctomycetota bacterium (assembly GCA_964470775.1). Taxonomy (GTDB): domain Bacteria; phylum Planctomycetota; class Brocadiia; order CAIUPP01; family CAYYEE01; genus CAYYEE01. Next base: position 2,947 of record CAYYEE010000064.1, read on the forward strand.
CAGGAAGCCATCATCGAGAACGGCATGGCGGTGGCTTTGGCCCAGGCGGCGGGCAAGGTGGCCAGCCAGCTCGGCCAGGACGCGCTGCGCGACGAAGTGCTCATCAACCGCATGAACATGGACCCGGAGGTGGCCGACCGCGTGGCCGGGCTGTTCTGGGGCGTGGCCGAGGACCTGATCAAGGACTCGATCAAGGAGACGGCGGCGTTCAAGCGCGCCAGCCTTTTGTTCTACGCCCGGCGCGTCACGGAGCTGCAGAAGCAGGCCGGCCCGGCGGGGGACCTGCTGGCCACGCTGGCCGACCCCAACTCCACGTGGTTCCAGCGCTGGCGCGCGCGGCGGCGCGTCAATCTGCTGCTGGCCGCGGCCAAGCTGCAAGAGCATGTCAACAAGCTGCGCGAAGAGCTGGGCGAGGAGCAGGCCGCCAAGAAGCCGCCCGCGCCCGCCAAGGTCAAACAGCTCGAAGAGGCCGAGACCAAGCTGGAAGAAGAGCGCCAGGCCCTCACGGTGGAGGAAGTGAGCGACATCTTCCGCGAGACGGGCGTGGACGTGGCGCTTTCGCCCAAGGTCATCGAAGGCACGGACCCGGCCAAGCGCGCCGAGGCGCTCGAGGCGGCGATCAAGCTCCTCGACCGTTTTGACGGCCGCATCACGGAGCTGGTGAAGCTGCTGGGCAACGAGCGGGCGTGGGGCGAAAAGGGCAAGGGCCGGCGCAAGCAGTTGCTGGAGGCGTTCGACATCGCCCGGCGCACGCTGCACGCGGAGAGCTTTGACCACGTGGCGGCCGTCAAGGACCCGGCCGCGGCGGCGGCGCTGCTCAAGGTGGCGGACGCGGTGTACGAGGCGGCCGCGGCCAAGGCCAAGGCCAAGGGCAAACCCGGCCCCGCGGGCCGAAAGCCCAGCGAGTGCCTGGACGCGGCCGGCATCCAGAAGCTCATGAGCATGATCGTGGCCGTGGCGCCCACGGGTTCGGCCGGCTACATCGACGTGGAAGGCGGCGAGTATCGCAAGGCCACGAGCGACATGGACTACACGGCCGTGTTGCAGAGCCCGGACGGCAAGCCCATTGACCCGGAGATGCGCGTGGCGCTCGAGTTCCTGTTGCAGGCCAGTTTCCAGGTCGTGAGCAAGGGCCGCAAACCCGACGACTTTGACATGAGCTACATGGTGGACGAGCGGCCGAAGTTCTCGGGCGAGAGCCTGGAGCTGGCCGGGCCGGGGCGGCTGGCCGCGGACATCTCGCAAGCAGACCCCGAGACTCTGGCCAGGCAGATTACGGTGCTGGAGAACGCGGCCAAGGGCATTGTGGCCGACGCGCCGCACGGCGAGCGCTATCTTTCGACCGGCCGCATCATGATGCTGGTGTGGCTGACCAGCCTGGGCCAGGACGTGCTGGTGTTCGAAAACGGCCGGCTGGTGAGCAAGAAGAAGGCGGACCTGGTGAAGCAGGCGCAGGGCGAACTGCTGGACTTGGTGAAGAGCAAGAACGCGAAGCTGGAGCCGTGGATGGCGCTGGGCATTGTGGTGGACGACGCGGGCTTTTTGGGCAAGAAGCTGCCCGACCGCGCCCGGGAGGCGGCCGACAGCGGCGGCGACCGCGAGCCTCTGGCCGCGTATGTCAAAGAGCTGAACAAGCGTTCCATCCGCATCCTTCTCGGCTTCATCTTGTCCGACCCCGAAGGCCAGCGGCTGCTCAACGAACTCCCCGAAAGGGCGCTGCGCGGCGAAGTGTGCGACCACAGCACCATTTGCGACATCGGGCTCAAGGTGCTGGAGCGCATGGAGGCGCAGCGCGGCCACAAGCTGGACAACGTGCGCGAGCTGATCGCCACCTCGCGCGACGTGAAGAAGGGGACGGCCGACGTGGACGAGATCGTGCGGCGGCAGTTGAACAAGCAGCCCGGCGACCCGCTGCCCGCGCCGGACTCGGACGAGTATCGCAAGGCCTTCGAGGGGTATGTCCGCAACACCAAGCGCGTGGTGAACGTCATGACCACGCAGGCGATCAAGGCCGGCGCGCAGGAGATGAAGCCTTTGTTCGAATCGCGCGCCGCGCTGCAGAAGCAGATCGACGCGCCCGACTTCGCCAGCAAGCCGGCCGCGGAGCAGGCCGCGATCAAGGAGCGCAAGAAGGCGGTGGACCTGGCCATCGAGGTGCAGTTGCTGCCGCTGGCCGCGTGGCACAAGAACCTGGGCGGCCACTTGGACGAGCCGCACCCGGCCGGCGGAGAGAACCCGCTGCAACAGGCCGTGCGCCAGGCGCTCAAGGAGGCGGGCGCCGCGCCCGACGACTATGACAAGGCGCTCAAGCGCGTGCTGGGCGGCGCGGCCGCGGCGCCGTGGCCGGCGTGGCTGTGGCGGTTGTGGGCCGAGGCGGACAGCGCGCCCGCGCTGCGCTTTGTGGCGGGGCAGGGCGCGCGCCAGCCGGATCGGGACGCCGCTTGGAGGGCCGCGGCATGAGACAAGAGCGAGCGACCATGAAGACCGTGCTATTCGCGGCGGCGGCGGTGTTGTGGGCGGCCGCGGCCAGAGCCGAGATGGCTGTCGAGGCCGGCAAGACCACGCCGGTGAAGCTGCGGATCGTCAACCACCGCGCGCTGCCGGTGAAGAACCTGCGGTTGAAGCTGGTGAACCACGGCGACTGGCTGAAGGTGGCGCTTGACGGCGCGGCGCAGGTTCCGAGCGCCGGCGCGCGCGAGCAGCTCTGGGACCTGAAGCCCGTGGCGGAGCAGGCGGCGCTGGAGATGACGCTGCAATGCGCCGCGGACGCCAAGGCCATGGCGGGCGACTTCGCGCTGCTGGAGTTTGCGCTGTGGGAGAAGGCGACCGAGGGCGGCGAGCCGCGCCCGGGCGCGGTGTGGGAGATGAACTATGGCGTTCGGGCGAGCGCGGGCCAGACGCCGCCGCCTGACGACCTGGAGTGGCGCCTGGTCGAGGCGCGGCGCGCCAGCGAGGGCAACGAGGCCGTCATCCGCGTCACCAACGCCAGCAAATCGGAGCCGCTGGTCAACGTGGGCGTGATCGGCATTCCGCTGCGCGGGCTGGCCAAGCTGGGCCGGCCGCGGGAAGGCGAAGAGGTGAAGGTCGCGGGCGTCAAGGGCCTGACCGTGGTGAAGCCCGGCGAGTCGGGCGAGTTCAAAATCGAGTTCTCGGTGAGCGACCGCGCCATGCCCGGCGACGTGGAGACGCTGCTGCTCAACGTGAAGACCTCGACGCTGGGCGCGCGGCCGAATCCGTGGGACCCGTATCTGCTGGTCACGGTGACGCCGCCGGACATCGGGCTGCCCGGCGACTTCGAAGCGTTTCTCTACTACAATCTGCCGCCCGTCAGGCCCGCGCCCGAGTCCGGGGGCGCGATGATGGACCCCAAGACGTGGCTGCCCGTGCCCAAGGGCTCGCGCGTCACGGTCAGCCAGGTCTACACGCTGCCCGGCGCGGGCGGCGCGCAGAAGTACGTGGAGCAGTTCGTGGGCTATGGCTACGTCATTGACGGCCGCGGCTACACGCGGCTGAAGCTGGCGCCTGTGCCAGAGCCGAAGCTGCGGCTGCGCGTGGTGGTGGAGACCATGGCGAACCGCCTGGAGGTGGCTTACAAGAAGGACGCCGGCGGCGAGGTCATCGAGCGTTTCAAGGTCCATCCCGCGTGGGCGGCGGTGACGCCGTTCGGCAAGCGGCTGTTCCGCAACATCTCGCACACGTTCCTGGCGCAGCAGGAGAAGGAGGCGTCGGTCATCCGCCTGCCCAGCCGCGAAGGCGCCGCGGTCACCGAGGGCGCCAAGACGCGGTTCTATCGCGTTCTGCCCGGCCAGGAGAAGAGCTTCGTTGTCGGCGAGGGGCTGGGCGTCAAGCGCATCTTGATTCCCTACTACGGCTATGAGAAGGCCCTGGACCCCAAGCGCGACGCGGGCATTTTGATCAAGTGGGAAGGCGAGCTCTCGACGGGCGGCCACATCAACTTTTTCGGACAGGAGAATTACTCGCTGTTGCAGGACCTGGGCGGCGCGGCGGCCGTGGATGCGCACGAGCAGATGATCGCCGGCGGCGCGCCGGGGCTGATCTATCACAACCACAACGAACTGCTGCACGCGCTGGCCGCGCTGGTCAAGGCGCAGGAGTATCTGGCGAAGCTGAACTACTTCCGCGCGGACCTGCCGCGCCTGCAAGCGGCCGGGACGCCGGCGAAGCCGCGGCCCGAGGCGCCTCCGGGCGTCATCGCGTTTTGGAAAAAGGGGCAGGACGTGACCGGCGGCGAGACCGGCTACGCGCTGCGCGACGACGGCACGTGGCGGCTGATGATCCAGGCCGGCGCGGCCGACCCGGACGAGCAGGACGAGGGGCTGGTGCTGCGCGGGTTCGGCGGCGCGGTGAGGAACCGCTTCTTCAAGCCGGACGCCAAGGCCGACCCGGCGCGGCTGAAAGCGCCGCGCTATGACCTGTATAAGCGGACCAGCGTGGACCAGGCGTGGCGGCAGGGCTTTGACCTGTTCTTCGCGGCGTGCGTGCTGGGCGCGCCGGGCGTGTTGAACGAAGTGGCCGCTGACGAGACCGCGAAGAAGGAGCGGTCCGTGAACGTGGAGAGCGTGCTGGCCGAGGCGCGGCGGCAGAAGGGCAAGAAGGCGGGCGGCCGCGACGCGCGGGGCGCGGACAACGCGGTGGCCGTGGCGGCGGGGCTGTGGCGCGCGGGCCGCGACCTGTCCCGCGAGCGGCTGATGGACATGATCCTGGAACGCGAAGGCGGCGACCTGGGCTGGTTCCTTTCGTTCGTGGCCGATGCGCGGCCCGATCTGCTCAAGGACATGGCCGAACTGGGGCTTTGTCCCTCCGTGGCGCAGTGGCCGCCGGCCGCTTCGGCGCAGGAGCGGCTGAGTCCGCACGCGGCGCGGCTGATGTGGAACGACGCGGGCGTGCTGGCCAGCGGCCCGCTGAAGGCGTCGGTGGTGTTTGGCCCGGCCAGCGCCAAAGCGGCCACGCGGCTCGAGCTGAAGGGCGGCGGCAAGGGCGCTCCGGCGGCGTTCTCGTTCGGCCTGTTGCGCAACGGCGCGGAGGGCAACGCGCAGCTTCAGTCGCGCTGGAACGACAACGAGGCGTATGTGTGGACCGTGGAGACGGAGATCGCCAAAGGCGTGTCCTTCCGCTGGCCCATGCAGGGATTCGTGGCGTCCGTGCCGTCCACCGATGCGTCGCGCAAGCCCGCGTCGGCCGCGCTGGGCCAGCCGGGCACGGCGCAGGGCTGCTCGGTGGACTACCCGGCCGGCGCGTCGTCCCGGCCGCTGACGCAGGAGACGTACGTCATCCACAGCGTGCTGGGCGGACGCGAGGTGCTGGGCGGGGCGGTGTACCGGCTGGGCCAGGCCGGCGGCGCGCCGCTGGAGCCTTACGCCAAGCCGGTGAAGCTGACGCTGGCCTGGCGCGAGAACGAAAGCCCCGCGGGCGGCGAGCCGGGCATCTACCGCCTCGACCCCGCCACGGAGGCGTGGGAGTTCGTGGGCGGCAAGCGCGTGGGCGCGCGGCAGGTGGAGGCGATGATTGACCGTCCGGGCTGCTACGCGCTGATGGTGGACCGCCAGCCGCCGGCCGTGGCCAGCGCCGAGGCGGGGCCGAACCCATTCCTGGCCGGGCTGGCGGGCGTGACGTGGAAGTACCGCGGCCGGCTGTCGGAGCCGGCCACGGTGACGCTGACCATCGAGGACAAGACGGGCCGCGTGGCGCGCACGCTGCTCAAGGACGCGGCGTCGCCGCAAGGCGCGGTGGAAGCGGCGTGGGACGGCAAGGACGACGCGGGCGCGGACGCGCCGGAGGGGGGGTACGTCTATCGCTTGGTCGCGGTGGACGCGTCCAAGCAGGCTTCCACGGCGACGGGCGGCGTGGCGGTGTTGCGCGGCGCGCCCGGGTCGGCGCGCGGCAAGGTGGCGCTGGCCGCGGCGGGCGGGCCGGCGCGGGTGGAGGCGGCGGGCATGACGCTGGCCACGGAATGCGGCGCCGACGGGGGGTACTGGCTGATCGGCCTGCCCGCGGGCGCGCACACGCTGGTGTTTTCCGCGCCTGGCTTCTTTGACGAAGAGGCGGCCGTCGAGGTCAAGCGGCCGGGCGGCGACGTGGCTGTGCCTGAGGTGACGCTGACCCGCGTGGCGATCACGGACGTTCAGTCCTCGGGCGAGGTGTTCACGCCCAACGGCGACGGCAAGGACGAGTATCTTTCGCTGAAGTTCAACCTGACGCGGCCGCGGCTTGTGGACGTGAGCGTGTGCGACGAGCGGGGCGAGGCGGTGGCCACGCTGCTGCGCGGCCGCGCGCTGCCCGCGGGCCCGGCGTCGGTGGTGTGGGCCGGCCGCGACGACGAGGGGCGGCCCCTGCCCAGCGGGTGGTACACGGCGCGCCTGGCCGCGCGCAACCGCGGCGAGGCGATTCCCCAGGGCGAGGTGAAGGCGCTGCTGGACCGCGGCCTGGCGCAGCAGGCGCAGGCGTTTCCGCGCGTGTTCTCGCCCAACGGCGACGGGTTTGACGACGTCGTGGAGTTCGGCTACCGGCTGGAGAACGACGCGCTGGTGAGCGCGAGCGTGCTGAGGCCGGACGGCAGCGTGGCGCGCGAGGTGGCCAAAGACGCGCGCCAGGCCGCCGGGTGGAACACGCTGTCGTGGGACGGCAAAGGGCCGGACGGCAAAGTCTGCCCCGACGGCGTGTATCAGTTCGAGATCCGCCCCAAGTACCTCAGCGGCCACGAGTCCATTCCCGCGCGCGGGGAGTTCATGTCCGACGCCACGGCGCCGGAGCTGGCGGACATGTCGCCCGTGAACGGCTCGACCGTGAACACGGGCATGCCCACCGTGTCCGCGCGCGTGGCCAGCGACCCGGCGGACATCGATCCCAGCCAGCTCAAGTTCAAGATTGACGAGCAGACCGCGCTGGCGGACTCCTTTGACCCCAAGACCGGGGTGTTCAAGTTCACGCCGCGCACGTCGCTGGGCGAGGGCGCGCACATCGCCATCGCCTACGCGCAGGACTGGGCGGGCAACTACGCGCCGCCGCAGGCCGTCTCGTTCCAGGTGAAGCTGGGCAAGGACGGCGGCCCGGCGCCGGACACGGCCAAGCCGGAGATCGTGGATTTGCGGCCGGCCAAGGGCGAGACCGTGTTCACGGCCACGCCGCTCATCGTGGCCCTCGCGCGCGACCTGGAGAGCGGCCTCGACCCGGCCAACTGCCTCATTCACATCAACGGCGAGCGCGTGTCGAACGCGATGCGCTATTTCCTGCCCGGCAAGTCGGGCAAGCCGTGGGACTGGTACTCGTATCAGAAAGACATGGTGCTGTTCGACCCGCTGCTGGGCGAGATTCGCTACGTGCCGTTGGAGCCGATGAAGGAAGGCAAGAACAGCGTCACCGTGGAGGTGACGGACAAGGCGGGCAACGTGTCCAAGCGCGCGGAGACGCTGTTCGAGGTGGCGCTCGATTCCGAGGCGCCGACAGTCTCCGACCTGCGTCCGGCGGCGGGCGCGTCGCTGGGCCGCGAGGTGGACGTGATCTCGGCGACGCTGGCCGACACGGGCAAGAGCGGCCTGGCGCTGGACACGCTGCGCGTGGTGGTGGACGGCGAGGCGCTGGCGCTGGACGCGAAGAATGTGGCGTTCGACGAGAAGACGGGGCGCGTGGAGGTGAAGCTGGCCAAGCCGCTGAGCCGCGACGCGCAGCACTCGGTGTCGGTGAGCGTGCGCGACAAGGCGGGCAACCTGAGCCCGGCGGCGGTGAGCGTCTTCAGCGTCGTGGCCGACGGCGAAGCGCCGCGCATCGAGCTGATCGCTCCGGCCAAGGCGGTGTTCGCGGCCGGCGAGGAGATTGCGTTCTCCGCGGCGGTCTTTGACCTGGGCCGCGCCGGGCTGGACGAGGCGCGGCTGGCCGTGACGCTGGACGGCAAGGCCATCGCGGCGGACGACCCCAAGGCGCCGGGCGCGGGCGGATGGCTGCTGGCGCGCGGCGTGCTGTCGCTGAGTCTCAAGGACGTGAAGCCGGGGACGCACGTGCTGACCGTGGCGGCGTGGGACCGCGCCGGCAATGCGGCGGCGCCGCTGGTGTGGAAGTTCGACGTTCGCTGAAGGATGGACACAACCTGAAGAGGCCGGCCGGGCCTGGCCCGGCCGGCGGGAACCCGTGGTTTGCGGCTTTGGCCGCCCAAGGAATTCCACATGAGACGATCCTTCCTCGCTTTGGCGGTGTGCGCGTGGCTGGCGATGCCGGCCCTGGCGCAGGGACAAGCGGCCGCTCCGGCCAAGCCCGCCGCGCCCGAACTCAAGCCCGACGCCTTTGAGCCGAACAATGACTTCGACCACGCCACGCCGGTCGAGTCGGGCAAGGCGGTCCAGGCCAGCATCGCGCCGCTGAAGGACGTGGACTTCTTTTGTCTCGACGCGCCGGCGCCGGGCTTCGGGTATCTGGACGTGGAGGTCAGGGACACGCCGGACGAGATCGCGCCGCAGTGTCTGGTCTTTGGGCCGGACAAGAAGCAGATCGGCCGCGCCCAGCGCGAGCCTGGGGAGGCGGTGTTCATGCGATTCCTCATCCAGGCGCCGGGCAAGTACTGGGTAAGCCTTCGCGACGGGGCGGTGCGCTATCCGGACCGCATGGACGACAAGGCGTCGGAGAAGTTGATGAGCGTGCGCTTGGTGTTCACGCCGGCCGATCGCGCGTTCGAGCCCAACGACAAGATCGAGGACGCCAAGCCCATTGACCTGGCCAAGGACGTCCGCGCGACGCTGTTCCCCAACGGCGACCACGATTTCTACAAGGTGGATGTTCCCGCGCCGGGCCGGGGCGAACTGCGCGTCGCGGTGACGGGCGCGGCGGAGTGTCTGCGGCCGGGGCTGTGGATTTATAACGCGGAGAAGAAGGAGATCGCCCGGGTGAACGCGGGCAACCCCGGCGACGATATCACGCTGACGGCGCGCGTGGCCGCGGGGGGCGGCTACTACGTGCTGGTGCGCAACGGGGATTACAACGCGGGCGGACGCTGGCGGAGCTGGAGCAGCGACGCGTCGGCGCAGCCTTACACCTTGCGCGTGGACTTCGCGCCCGTGGAAGACGCTTATGAGCCCAACGACAGCGTGGCCGCGGCCAGGCCCGTGGAGCTGGGCAAGGAGATCAAGGCCGCGATCTTTCCGGCGGGCGACCACGACTTCTACCAGATTGACATTCCATCGCCCGGCTTGGGGCAGTTGCGGATCGTGCTGCGCGACACGCCGGAGAATATCTTTCCGGTCATGCGGATCTTCGACGCCGGCGGCAAGGAGATCCAGGTCGAGCGGCGGGTGGTGGGCGGCGAGGTGAGAGTCCAGAGGGACCTGGCCGCGCCAGGCAAGCTGGTTATCCTGGTTCAGGACGGCGAGCACCACAACGGCCGCTACTGGGAGGGGTGGAATGACTCATGGTCCAAGCAGCCTTACACGCTGACCGCGACCTTCACGCCCGTGGCCGACGCCTATGAGCCGAACCCGAACCACGACACGGCCAAGGCCATCGAGGTGGGCAAGGAGATCGAGGCGACCATTTTCCCGGCGGGCGACCACGACTTCTACAAGTTCTCGCTGCCGGCCAAGGCGCGGGGGGCGCTGCGCGTCAAGGTGTGGGGCGCCAACGACAAGATCGTGCCCATGGTGCGGCTGTACAACGCGGCCAAGCAGGAGATCCAGACGTTCAAGCGCGATCGCGACCAGCCGGTGACGCTGTGGCGCGACATGGCCGACGGCGGCGACTTCTTTATTCTGGTCCAGGACGCGGAGTTCTTTAACGGCCGCAACTGGGAGGGGTGGAACGACTCGTCGTCCGTGGAGCCGTATCATCTGAAGATCGAGTTCGACGCGGCGGCCGGGACGGCGGGCGAGCCGAATGACGGCGGGGCGGACGCCGCGGAGGCCATCAAGCTGGGCGAGCCGCGCGAGGGGACGCTGTTTCCGGCCGGCGACGTGGATTACTACAAGTTCGAGGTCGGCGAGAACGACAAGGGGACGTATCGCGTGGAGCTTGAGGGCATGCCGGCGCTGCTGCGGACGCATGTGGGCGTGTACGGCCCGAACCGCGAGGCGATCCTCAACTACACCCGCCAGCAGGAACGGCAGATGCTGCACTTCAACGCGGGGGCGCCGGGCGTGTACTACGTGTCCGTGCGATTCCAGGACACGTCGTGGCGCGGGCGGTGGGTGGGCTGGCAGCACTTCTCGCGGATGACGCCGTACAAGCTGACCGTGTCCAAGGCGCCGGCGCCCAACGGCGACGAGGACGCGGGCGGCGGCTCGCCGGCGGAGAGCAAGCCGCTGACGCTGGGCAAGATGGCCAAGGGCAAGCTGGACAAGGACGGGTTTTCCGGGTGGTATCGGGTGAACCTGGACAAGCCGTCGCGCCTTGAGTTCGAGTGTCTGAGCGACGGGGACGTGGACGCGCAGATTCTGGCGTATGTCTACGCCGCGGCGGACGCGGGGCGGCTGGGGCGCAAGAAGGTCCTCTATCTGCGCGGGCCGCGGGGCGACTTTGGGCTGGACGGCAAGCTGGGGGACGTGGAGCTGACGCGCGTGGAGCACAACGCGGCCGATGCGAGGACGGTTCTGCTCAACGCGGAGCGCCTGAAGGAGTTTGACGCGATTCTGGTGGACAACCTGCACGATCCGGCGCACTTCGACCTTTTGAGCCAGCGCGCGCAGGAGAATATCACGCGCTTTGTCGAGAACGGCGGGCGGTTCATCGTCCTGGCTCCGGTCTGCAACCTGACGCTGTTTGGCGTGGAGCTGGCGGAGCCGGGGGCGTGGCGCGAGGACGTGTCGGTGGACCTTTTCTCCGGCTGCGCGCTGCTCAAGGGCGTGCGCAAGGGCCGGACGCGCTGGTGGAACTGGACCGAGTCGGTGGGTTATTTCGTCAAGTGGCGCGAGGCGGGTTTTGAGGCGCTTTACGGCGACGCGTCGGACCCGGAGACGCGCGCGCTGACCGTGGCCAAGGCGATGGGCAAGGGGTGGGTGGTCCTGGACACGCAGACCATCGGCCACGTGAGCAACTTCCCAGAGGCGCACTGGAAGCTGAGGGCTTATCTGGGCCTGCCGGTTCCGCTGGAGGTGGTGGCGATCAACGGCCAGGGCACGCCGGAC
>CAYYEE010000065.1:0-13947 GCA_964470775.1 uncultured Planctomycetota bacterium
CGGCGGCGCGCGGCGCGCGGCGCGGCATGACCCTGGTGGAGGTGGTGTGCGCGCTGGCGGTGATGGCGCTGGCCGTGGCCGCGGCGCTGGGGGCGCTGGGCGTGGCGGCGCGTGGCGCGCTGGTCTCGCGCCAGGCCATGCGCGAGGCGCGCGCGGAGACGGGGCTGGCCAGGATGATGCGCGAGGACTTGTGGGGGCTGGCTTTGTTGAACGGCGAGAAGGCCGTGGAGTTCGTCGGCCGCCAGCCAGGCAGCGACGAGAGCGGCGTCTTTTTGGAGTTCAACACGCTGCGCACGCTGGAGGCGCGCGGTTGGCGCGGGCCGAGGGGGCTGCGCCGTGTGAAATACTCGCTGCGGCTGGGGACGGACGGGTGGGAGATCTGGCGCGCGGAGGCGGCGCGCGAGCCGGGCAAGGAGCCGGCGCGGGACGCTTTTTGGGAAGAGCGCGTGACCCGGGGGACGTGGACGGCGCGGATGGGCTTCTACGACGGCAAGGTGTGGCGCGAGAAATGGAGCGAACCGGGCGCGCCCAGCGCGGCGCGGCTGGTGTTGTCGCGATATGACGCGCGCCTGGCCGCGGAAGAGGAGAAGGTGTTTGTCTTTGAGGTGTGGGCCGGGGGCGGGGAGTAACGGGGTTTCCGGCGCGCCGGACACGCCGGACATGTCCGACGGCGAGCGGACGCGCCGCGGCCGCGTCATTGCGTGGCGAAGGTCATCTCGCGGCGCTGGCCGTTGCGCTCCACGGTGACGGATACGGCCTTGGCGTCGCGGTTCGAGTTGTAGAGCTGCAAAATGCGCGTGGGCGAATCCAGGGCCTGGCCGTTGACCGCGACGATGCGGTCGCCGGAGCGGAATCCGTACTTGGCGGCCGTGGAGTCGCTGGGCACGGTGTCGAGGCGGACGCCAGCCATCTGGCCGCCTTCCATGAGCGGAGCGACCGCGATCTTCTCCCGCTGGAGGACCTCGAAGGGGTTGGCCTTGACTTGGTCCACCAGGCTGGCGGGGACAAGGATGGCGTCAGCGGGAAGGGGTTGTGAGGCCGAAACCGGCGCGGGGTTGATCATGGCCGCCGGAGGGTGACGCCTGGCCAGCCGGGGCTTTGGCGTTTCGGGGCTCGCGCCGGGGGGCGTGGGCTGGGCCGCGGCGGCGGCGGCGGTTGCGGCGGCCGCGGGCTGCGGGGCTGGCGCGGCCGCGGCCTGCTCAATGGGGAGACGGCGCGAGAGGCCCTTGCTCTCGACCGTGACGGCGCCGGCCTCGATGCTGGCGATGCGCCATCCGGCCAGAGACCCGCCGACGCGGAAGAAGCTCAGGGTCTTGTCCATCTCAAGGAAGGCTACGGACATGGACGGGTCGTCATGGCTGAAGATGATGCCTCTGACTTTGAACGGGATGGTTTGAGGCGGGGCTTCATCGGGCCGCGAGGGGGGGATGGCCGCGGGGGGGGCCGCGGCGGGCTGCGGCGCGGCTGCTTTCGGGGGGTCGTAGCCCTGCCACAGGGCGCGGAGGCTGGACTCGGTGAGGGGCGCCGGTGGGGGCGCGGATGGGGCGCTGGCCGCCGGGCCCGGAGTCTGGGCGGCTGGGCCGGGCAGCAACGCGAGCGCTACGCCGCCGACCAACGCCAAGGCCATGACGGCCGTGGCGGCGATCAGCAAAGCGTCCAGGATTTTCTGGCGTGGTGTCAGCAAGTTCCAATCCCCCAATGCCGCACAGCCGCGGCCAGGGACAACATCGCGCCGACCACGGAGGGCCGGCCTGCGGGCTCACGGCGCCAGAGAATATTATGGATTCTTTTCGGCGTCCTCAATCCACTTGCTGGACGCGCCGGCGAGCGGATCGAGCAACAGGACACGGACGGCGGCTTTGGCCGGCTCGTGGCCGCGGACGGCCTGGGCGGCGCAAGGGCCAAGGGCATAGTACCAGGCCACAAGCCGCTGGCCGGCTTGCCACGGGGCCAGCGCCGCGCCGCGCAAGGCGCGGACGCTGTCGAGCTGGCGCAGGCGTTCGAGCGACAAGGCGTAGAGACCGGTGCTGTTGGCTTCGACGGCGCCGGTTGTTGCGCCGGGCGCGGCCTCAAGAGCGGCCGTGGCCAGGAAGCACGGGCCGCTGGCGCCGCCGCCGCCGCCCCCCCCGCCGCCGCCGCCGCCGCTGGTCGTGGTGAAGCTGCTCAGCTCGCCCTGGGTGGTTCCGCCCATCCCAATGGCGTCCACGCGCCATGTGTAGACCGTGCTGGCGTTCAGCGTGCCCGGGGCGAAGGAGAGAACCGAGAGGCCTTGGGCGACGCGCGTCAGGGGCGAGGCGCCCGCGGCCATGTAGACGTCGTAGGTGTTGGCGCCCGTGGAGGCCTGCCAGCTGAGCGTGACGGTCCTGGACACGTTGGTGGCGCCGAGGGCGGGCGTCATCATGGCCGTAGTGATCTGCGTGGGCGGATCGACATAGATGCCGGCCATGAAGGAGTACGTGTCGCCGGTCGTCGAGGTTCCATCGGAGGCGACGCTGTCCACGCGCCACTTGTAGGTGGCGCCGAAGACGAGATCGCCCGAAGGCTTGAACTGCGTGTCGACCAATCCCGAGGCGGTTGGGGTGGCCGGGAGGCTGTTGATACCCAGGTACACGTTGTAGGTGGTGGCGCCTTGGGCCGCGTTCCATGTGAGAACGGTGTCCAGGGCCACGCCCACGGCCTGGTCAGCCGGGACCATGCCGGTCACCTTGTGGGGCTGGCCGCTTGTGGTGAAGGTGATTATGTCGCCTGTCGTGGTGGGGTTGTAGGTGCTGTTGACGCGCCAATGATAGGTGGTGTTGGGCTTGAGGGGCGTGGTGTACGTGTACTCGCTCGTCGTGAGATTGGTGGCGATGAGCGTCTCCGGCGTCCCGTCTTCCCAGAGATAGAAGGAGTAGTACGTGACGTTGGCCATGTCGGCCCAGTCGAAGAGGACGTTGCCCAGCGTGGAAACGCCCGTGGCGTTGGGGGCGGGGACGATGACGGCGGCTTCGTTCACCTTGCCCGCGCCCACGGTAAAGGTCCAGACCGATGGAACGCCGGAGGCCGGCACGTTGCTGCTGTTATAGGACAGGACGTCCCAATTGTAGGACTGGCCGGGGATGAGGGCCGCGGCTGGCGCGGCGGCCGGCTGCCACGACGGCCGGTTGGGGAACCACTGTCCCTGGGCCTTGGAGTCGTAGACCGTGGCGGTGACGGTGGTGGGGTCCCAACGGTTGGTGCCCACGCGCCAGAACGTGACGACGTACTTGGAAGCGCCCGCGCCTTTGTCCCACGACAGGGTGGGCCGTGTGTAGGCGCCGAGGTCGCCGGAAGCCGGGTGGGGGTTGCTGGGCAGGCCGGGCACGGTGTAGGCGGCGGCCGTGGTGAAGGTCATGGGCGTGTCGGCGGCGCTGTAGTAGCGGCCGGCGGCGTTGCGCGGCCACACCTCCCATGAGTACGCCGTGCTGGTTTGGAACTGGCCGAAGATGAAGGACGGGTCCACCGTGGCGGGGATCGTGGCGGCGTACTGGTTGGCCAGCAGCGCCGTGCCGATGACGTAGTTCTGGGGCGGTCTGGCCTGGCCCGGGGCCCAGTTGCCCCCGGTCCAGATGAAGATGTCGTAGTAATCGGTGCGCGGCGTGGCGGTCCACGAGAGGACCTTGGTGGTCAGCACGCCCGAGGCGCCGTTGGCCGGGTCGAAGGCCGCGGGCTTGTCGGGCGGTGTAATCGTGCTGAACTGCCACCAGTCGCCTTGGGTGGGGTTGGCGCTCAATTCGTTGTAGGTGTCGATGCGCCAGCGGTACAGGGCGTTGGCCTGGAGGGCGCTGGCGGGGGTGAAGGTTTTGGCCGTGAGGCCCGCGGCGCTGAGATTGGGGTCGGCGACCCACGCGCCGCCCACCCACCGTTCGCCTACGATATCGAAGCTGCTCCAGTCGCCAGGGTTGTTCCAGTTCAGAACCTTGGCGACGGCCACCTGATCTTCGCCGTCAAAGGGGTCGGGCTCCGTGGCTTTGACGGCCGTGGACACGGTGTGGAAGGTCCACACGTCGCCCAGGTTGTAGTCGTCTACGTTGCGCACGTCCACGCGCCAGCGATATTGCTGGTTGCCCTGGAGCTCGGGGTAGCCGGAGCCTTGGATCTTGAAGGTGGGGTTGTCGCGGTCGATGACCGGGACGGTGTGGTAGGCGTTGCTGTCCCATTCGGCCACGGTGCCGTAGTTGAGGCGGTAGCTGAGGGCTTCGGGGATGCGCGTCCAAGCCATGGTGACGCCCAGCGAGACGCCGGTGGCGCCATTGGCGGGCACGATGAGCGCCTCGCCGCCCGTGCCCGAGGCTCTTGGGATGGGCACGTTGCGCAGCCATTCCAGGACCTGGCGCATGACGTTCTCGCGTCCGCCGAGCGTGTTGCCTTCCAGAACGCCCTGGATGTAAGTGTCGCCCAGGTTGTCGATGGCCTCGAAGGGGAAGCCGAAGAACAAGGAGCGGCCGCCGCTGGAAATGAGGCGTTTTTGGATGGAGGCGGGCGCGTCGGCCGGGCCGGAGCCGCCGCCGCCCGATGTGCTCCACGTGAAGACGGTCTTGGTGTTTGTGTCGCCCACGGGATAGATGGTGAACCCGGGGGTCAGCTCCGCGTTTTCCTGGCCGGGCGGGTCCGCGGCCTTGACGCCCACGATGGCTCTGCTGAGGGTTTCCTCCTTGAGGCCGTTCATGACGTGGTAGTTGGTATCGGCCGTTACGGTCTCGGCGCCCAGGTTCTCGCGCTGGAAGGCGCGGACGAACTCGCGGAAGGGCGACTCGCCGATGGGATGCGGCGTCGTGCTCGATTCGATGCCGATGCGCTGGTGGGTGATGAAGAGGCGGCCGCCGGCGGCGCAGAAGGTGTCGAGCAACTGGGCCGTGCCATAGGGCAGGGCGTCGTACCAGAACTGGTAGCCCGCGCCGCCATGCCGGGGCGGCGCCAAGGCGTTGGGGTCTTCGGGCCAGAGGATGATGGGCCGGTCTTCGTTGTTGTCGCCGCCGTGGTAGATGACCACGCCGCGGGTGTCGCCAAAGGCTTTGAGGGCGACCGGCGTCAGGTCGCCGTGATAGAGCTGTCTCTGCAGCAGGACAGGGCCGTTGGGGTTGGGCATGTACGTCGAGCCCGTGGTGTAGACGTTTGTGCACCAGAACTGGTACTTGAACGGCGACGCGGGCGACTGGTCCTTGAAGTCATAGTTGAGGATGGGCAGAACGGGGTATTTGCCCGCGGGCAGGCCCAGCGAGGCGAAGTAGGCGTCGTAGCTGTCCAGCAGGGCCTGGCGCGTGGCGGGCAAGGGGGTGGGCAGACCGGTCCCGTCATGCCGCGGGTCGATGTAGTAGTGCTCGACGTGGTTGGCGAACCACCCCGCGCTGGTGTTGCCGCCGCTGGTCTTGAGCGCCTCTTCCCAGATGTTGCCGTTGAGGTAATAGCGGTCCTGCTGGTCCGAGTCCACCACGAGAATGTTGACGGTGTGGTCGGGGTTGCGCGTGAAGTCGTTGACGGCCTGGAGGTAGAGCCACGTCTCTTTCATCCAGCGCCAGTCGTCGGTCTTGTTGGGGTTGCCGGCAGGGAGTTCGGTCCACTTGGGGTTTTCTTCCTGCACGATGACGGCGTAGATGGAGGGCTTGTAGGCGTAGAACCTGTAGGTGGCGACGGAGCCGACGGGTGTGATGACGCCGTCTGCGGGATATCCGGCCAAGGGCGCCCAGTGGCCGCGGGTGATGCCGTCGGTCCAGACGCCGGGCGTGTAGTTCTCGTTGAGGTCAAAGGGCGTGAGGACGCGCACGCGGACGGTTCTGGCCGTGGTGGTGATGTCCACCTGCACGGTGGCGCCGGTGGTGGGGTTGTAGGGGCTGGAATGGGGAATAACGTAGACGGGCATGTTCTGGCTGTTATAGCGGGCGACGGCCGGATAGCCGGAGACGGTTGCGGCCAGGCGCATGTTCTTGGGCGAGAGGACCGGCTTGGCGGTGTCGCTGGCCGGGCGCCGGGCGCAGGGCGCCAGGATGGCGCCATCGCCCAGCAACGTGGAGCCGAAGATGGTCGTCGTCACGCGCCGTTCGTCATTGAGGAAATCCGCGGAGTTCGCGGTTATGTAGGCGCTGAGCGCGCCGTTGAAGAGCCCGCCCAGATCTGGCGTATACGCGCTGCGGCCGTACTGCTCGGCGAACCTCTCCACGAACTCAACCTTGCCCTTGACCGCGGTTTCGGTGTCGCCGTCGTTCTCGATGCTCAACACGCCCGATTCCGTGGCGCCCGAAGTCCTGCGGCTGGCCAGCGTGACGTGGGTGTAGCCTTCTCGTTCGTCTGTGTAGAGATAGAGCGGCCCGTACGTCCGCGTTTCGGCCGCGCCGTCCGGGTAGCGCCGCGTGATCGTGGCGGTACCATTGTAGGCGCCGGAAGAGAAGCCGACCACGGCGATGGGGCCGCCTTTGGAGAGCACGCCGGCCTGGCCCAGCGAGTAGACGCTGCTGTCCGACGTTTGGGCCCGGATGCTGGCGTCGGTGTTGCCCAGCACGGCGGACGGCGTGACGAGGATGGGTCTTGGGCGCAGGGGGTTCGTGCCCCGGTTGTCCATGTCGTCGTAGTAGCCGGTGCGGACATCCGTGGCGTTGATGGACGAGACCGGCGACAGCAGGCAGGTCTGGCCGTAGTCCGACGCGCTGGGGTATTCGGAGCCGCCCCTGGCCAGGAGATAGAGGAAGCCTGGGATATCATTCGGCGTTGAGTCCGAGGCGCGCAGGTGGCGCAGGATGTTAGCCGGCGTGGACAGCTCCTCCGTTCCGCTGGAGTACAGGTCATAGCGCCGGGTGAGCAGGCCGCTGAACGCGTCGCGATATATCCCGATGATGGGCGAAATTCTGCGGCTGAGCAGGCGCTGGGCAAAGCCGCTGAAGAACTGGTAGAAGCGGTAGTACTCCGTGCTGGCGCACGCGACCACGGCGCGGCCGAACCAATCGTCGTAGGCCGCGGTGCGGTTGGCGTCGGAGTTCATCAGGGCCACGTAGTCGCGCGTTTTGACGACCCAAGCCGTGGTGGCGTCCAGGTAGCTCGCCCCGCGGGAGCTGGTGGCGCCGTCCTGCTGCGTCGTGTCGTATTCCGTGGGCCGGGTCATGGGGATGCGGCTGACCTGGAACACGGGCGAGGTCGTCACCGTGTCGCTGGACGACTGGGTCGTGTAGAAGAAGTCCGTGGCCAGCCAGGTGATGGCTGCCGAGTGTGTCCACAAGGAGCGGTTGAACTCGCCGACGGTGTAGCGGTAGTAGAAGCTGGGCGGGATCTGGGCCGCGCCGCCTAGAAGAATAATGTTCTTGAGAGAGGTGATCTGGTGGTTGCCTGGGGTCTGGGTGTCGCGCAGCCAGGCGCGCAGGGCGCGAGCCACGGTTTCCTGATAGCGGTCTTGCTGATGGTATGAGAAGCCTTGGGACGTGTTGCGGTCGGCGCGCGTGTATGTGAACCAGCCCGGCCAGCCCGTGATCGTTGGCATGAGGGTGTCGTATTCGTTGGCCAGACTGTGCATGTTCAGGGCGTAGGTCGTGATGCCGGGGTTCATGGCGTGATGGATGGACCGGAGTTGCTCGGCTTCGGGCTCGAAGGACCACGCGTTCTCTTCGGGATCCGCGGTCTTGGATCCTTGCGGGTGAGACCAATAGATGATGGCGCAGGTGTGGGAGTTGGACAGCAAGGGAGAGTACCGCCAGGCAGGCGTGAAGGTGTAGATCGGCCCCATGAAGGTCCCCCACGTGTCCGAGCCGCCGGCAAACCCGGACGCTGTGATCCGGCCGGTATTCGAGGTTACGGTGGCGCTGTTGCCGGCGGCGCCCGCGGTCTTCCACGTGAGTTCGACAGTCGACGCGCCGGAGGCGGACACGGTGAAGGGGTCAGTGTCCAGAACCTGGGACATGAAGTATCCTTGGGCCGTGGAGCCGGAAAGGCCGCCCACCATGATGATGTTCTTCTGGTAGACGGGCGGTCCGGGGTAGTTGATCGTTACGGTGTCGCCGTTTACCGTGGTCGTGTTGAACGTGACCGTCGCCGTGGCGGGCCGCTTGGCGATTTCGTACAGGATGCGCCATTGGTAGCTGGCGTACTGGAGCCGGGTGTAGTTCGCGTCGTAGTTTTGCCACCAGAGGCGTTGATTCGTTTGCGATGTGTTCCACCATGAGTAAATAGTCGCGGGCGGGTTGGCGTTGGGGGTGTTGACCGTTTTCATCACCAGGTCCGAACGCGGGTTGCCGCCCGAGGTCCAGGAACCAAGGGGGTCGGTGGACGGCAGCACCATCAGCTTCTCCGCGGTGGCCAGGCGCGAATAGACCGGGTGGTCGCGCCAGGCGATGTAGGCGTTGCGGCTCACGTTTTTGGAGCCGTCGCCAGGCTCTTCGAACGCGGCGCGGAAGAGCCACATGCGGTCCACTCCGTCCACGGGCTGGTTGACGGCATCGTTGACCTTGACGCACCACTCGTACTTCGTGGTCGGCGAGGGCTGCACGTCCCAGGTCCCCGTGTACGAGAAGGTCTCGGACACGCCCGCCGCCGCGCTCTTGGTGGCGGGTGTGGGCGCGAAGGGGCCGTTCCACGCGCCGGCCGCGCCGTTGTCGTTGATGCGCCACCAAACGCGGTAGAAGGTTCCCGCGGGGTTGGCTTGGTCTCGGAACGTGAGGGTTCGAGCGCCTGTCGTCCCGAGCCATGCGCCTGTCTTGTTGATGGCGATGTTCGAGTCGTGCTTGGGGTTGGGCCAGCCCACAGGGCTCTGAGCCAGGGCGGCGGCGGCGATGAGCAGAACGGCCGGCGCGGCGAGCCAGCGCGGCGATACTCCTCGGAGCATCAACAACCTCCTTCGTCTGCAGGCAGCCCGTGCGACGGACAGAATGTGTAGTGGCGCCGCGGCATCACCGCTTTCCTCGCCAAGCGGCCGGCATGGAGAGGACTCGGGGTCGCGAGCGACGCTGTCAGTGTATGGGAAGACGCCAAGTTTCGGTATGCTAGCACACCAAATCAACGCCGCGCAAGGCGGAAATCGCGCGATGGACAGGGGTTGGGCGTCTCGCGGCTGGACAAGACCGCCGTTCGATCTTCCAGACTTTTTGAAAGATGGGAGTGTCTCACTAGACGCTTAGACGCAGGAAGGGTCCGCGGGTTCCTTGGCGCAGGGGAACTGGGGGAAGGCTGGGGCGGGGACGTGTCGGACGGTTCAGACAGGTCCGGCGCGTCCCACACGTCCGACAGCAGCCTCAAGGCTTCCAGACAGGTCCTGGCAGCCAGCCGTTGCGGTGGTGCTTTTCCCATGGCGCGTTGAAGACGCTTTCCGGATAGCCGCTGTGGGGATGGAGCGCGGTAGGGACTTTGAACCGGGGCGGATGATATGTGGCTTGGTGATAGCGGACGGCGCGGGTGGTTTGGAACACGGGGGCGGCGGGCGTGCGGCTGACGGCCGCGGGGTGGCGGGTTGCGGGCTGCGCGGCGGCGGCGGGGGCGCCTGCGCTGGCCAGAGCGGGGTATTTGTCCGCGTTCTCTTTGAGGTAGGTTTCGCGGGCGATGGGCTTGCCTGAGTCCTTGCGGGCCTGGGTCCAGGCTTTGAGGAAGGCGGCGTGTTCGCGCAGGCGCTGGGGCCGGCCGGCGTCGTCGGCCAGCAGACCGGGCCAGCCGTCGGCCGCGGTGATCTGAATCCAGTCGCGGGTGGCGTCGAGCTGGTCGCCTTTGCCGCCTTCTTCGGCCGAGTCGGCTTCGCGGCCGTAGCGGTCGTGCCAGGAGCTCTTGAAGGCTTTGGAGCGGCGGTCATAGAGGCGCATGATTTGGTCCGCGAGGTGGGGATAGAGGTCGGCGTTGACGAGCGCGTCCCAAGCCACGGGATAGCAGAGCAGGTCATAGACCTGAAGGCCCGCGCCTCGGGGGCGGAAGCCGTAGCCCATGACCTTGTCCGGCCCCAGGGACACGTTGCGCTTGGCGAAGTCCTCGGCCGCGGTGGTGAGCTCGGCCGCGGCGTCGGCGTCCGCGGCCAGCAGTCTGGCCCACTCGTCCACAAGGGCCTCGTGGCTTTCCTGGGCTTCGCCGCAGAGATCGTCGAGAATGGCCATGAGCTTGGCGCGATTGCGCTGGCTGGCGCGGGCGATCATGCGGGTGAAATCGGCGTTGTCGCGCATCAGGGCCAAGGCGTCGGGACAGCGCGACAAGGTTTCGCCGGCGCGGCGCAGCGGGTCGGGACAAGGCGCAAGAACAGCGGCGAGCTGGTCGGGCCGGTCTTGGGGGATGGTGAGAATCTTGGCGATGATGTCGGGCCGGCTGGATATTTCGATCATGGCCGCGAGTGTGCTTTTGGGATAGAGCAGGAGGCCGCGGAACGCGATGCGGCAGCCGTCGAGATCCTTGGCGTCGGCCGCGGAAAGCTGGGCTTCCAAAGCTTGGGCGGCCGGCGACGGCGGCGGGGCGCTCTTGCCCGCGCTGGCGGGGGCGGGCCCGCCGTGGGCCGTGGCCAAGGTCGCCGTCATCACGAACGCCGCCGCGATCATCCATTGCCGCATGGCCGGGTCTCCTTGCTGTGGCCAGTGAACGGGGCGCTGTCCCCCTTTGGCGTGGGCAATTATAGAGCCGGGGCAGGAGGGATGCAATGGCGGTATCAAAGGGGTTCTGGGGCTTGGGGCTTGGGGTTCTGGGGACACGCCGCGGTGTCGCCGTTGGCGGGCTGAGGCGCCATGTCCCCGTTGTTGCCCCACGCCCCAGTGCCCCCTTAAAAGCCAGAGGCGCGGCGCAAAGGCCACGCCTCCAACGCGTACGTCTGGCCGGTCATTTCCGCTCCGGGCGGGAGCAGGCCGTCACTCCTCGACTTTGATGGCCTCGACCGGGCATTCGTCAACGCAGGTCTTGCACTGGGTGCAGGTTTCCTGGTCAATGACGGCCTTGTCGTCTTCCATCTTGATGGCCTCGACCGGGCAGACCGGGACGCAGGTCTCGCACCCGACGCATTCGTCAGCGTCAACCTTGACGATCATCGCAACCTCCTCAACCATTCGGGGACGTGTCCGGCCATTCCGGACGCTCCTTGTTCGTGTCCAGCCGCTCGGCGTCCGGGCAGCCGGGGACAACACGTTTGTGTTCCGGGGACACGTTGCGATCCCGCCGTTGGCGGGCCGCGGCGCCATGTCCCCGGCCAGTCTAGGACTCCACCTCCACCATCTCCTGTCCACAACAGACCAGGATGCCGCCGCCTTCTTTGAGAACTTTGATCTTTTGGCCGCAGACTTCGCAGCGCCAGACCGTGCCTTTTTGCGCCATGGCTATTCTCCTTTGTCCTGCGCCGCCGCGTCAAGCGGTTTTTTCGGCCGCGCCGGCCAGTGCTGGCTGGGGCTTTTCCACGCGGGTGAATCCGCGCGTTTCGAGCTTGACGAAGCAGCGCTTGGGGCAGCCGGCCATGACCGCGGCCAGATCGGCCGCTTTGTCGTAGTGGATCACGGGCAACGGGCCTTCCATGGTGACGGCGCCCGTGGCTTCAGAGAGCTTGACGCACTTGCGGCACTTGATGCAGACGTATTCGCACACGCCGCGGACGAGCTTGGCCGGGTCGGGGTTGTTGCAGGCCAGGGCCGCGGCCGCGTCGAGGGGCAGGAGCTTGATGATGCCGCGGGGGCAGGCCTTGACGCATTTGCCGCACCCGGTGCAGCGGTCGCGGTCAATGACGGGCAGCCCCTCCCGGCTCATCTTGATGGCGCCAAAGGGGCAGGCCGCGGCGCAGGTCCCAAAGCCCAGGCAGCCATAGGCGCACTTTTTTGGGCCGCCCTGGACGAGCTGGGCGGCGCGGCAGTCTTGGAGGCCGTCGTAGATGTAGCGCTGGGGCGCGGCGTCGCGTCCGCCCTGGCAATGGACCACGGCGCGCAGGGGCGTGCGGGTGGTGTCGAGCGTCTGGCCCATGATTTTGGCCAGGGCGGCGGCGACCTTGGGGCCGCCGGGCACGCACAGGTCCACGGCCGCGCCTTTGACCACGGCCGCGGCGTAGCCGGCGCAGCCGGGGTGGCCGCAGGCGCCGCAGTTGGCGCCGGGCAACGCCGCGGCGACCTCCTGCTCGCGGGGGTCGGTCTCGACAGTGAAATACCTGGACGCCACGGCCAGGCCGGCGCCAAAGACAACGCCCAGCGCGGCCAAAATAATCAGCGCGGTGAGAATCATGGTTGTGCGCCTTCCGCGTCAGGGGCAGGGCCTTCGCCACGCATCAGCCGCCGTCCCGCTTCTTCCGCCTCGAGGAGAGCCTTGGCATGGCGTTCGATGGCGCCCTTGCCGTCCACGGCGTGGTAGAAAAGCCCGCCGAGGCGTTTGATGTCCAGACACGTGAACCAGACGTTGAGCGCCTTTTCGGCGCAGGGCCAGAAGTTGCGGTGCTTGAAGCCGCCCACGCCCAGGGCCAGGCCTTTGCGGCTGGCGGCGCGGGGGTGAGGCTGTTTGAGCAGGTACTTGCGCGCCCACAGCGGCTGGCAGCGGTCCATCATCAGCTTCATCTGCGCGCTGATCGTGGCGAAGTAGATGGGCGTGGCCGCGACGAAGAAGTCGGCTTGGTCCAGGGCTTCGTAGATGGCCTTCATGCCGTCTTCGGGCAAGACGCAACGCCCCGTCTTCTCGCACGCGCCGCAGTTCTGACAGGGGCGGATGCTCAGGTCGTTGAGCCGGAAGACCTGGGCCGTGGCGCCGGCCTGGCCCGCGCCGCGCAAGGCGGCTTGCAGCAGCAACTCGGTGTTGCCGCCCCTTCGCGGGCTGCCGTTGAAAGCCACGATATTCGCCATGCCAATGAACTCGCAGGGGGGAAAGGCGCGCAAAGGCTCTCATTGCGCTCGCCGCGGACGCAGCCAGCGCTGTCCAGGCTTGTCCAGAATACTTCTAATGTAGCGGCAGGGCCGCAAATGTCAACGGTTGCGAAGGCCGCAAGGCCCTCTGCCAGCGCGGGCCGGCGTGTCCGAACCCTCCGGCGCGCTACAGAATATACCGGCTCAAGTCCTCATCCTTGAGGATTTCCGCCAGCTTTTCATCCACGTACTTGGCGGTGATGGTGACGGTTTGCCCGCGCATTTCAGGCGCGTGGAAGGCGACATCGTCGAGCAGCTTTTCGACCACGGTGTGCAACCGGCGGGCGCCGATATTCTGGCTGCGCTCGTTGACTTGGGCCGCGATGGCGGCGATGCGCTCCACCGCGTCCTTGCGGAACGCTACTTTGACGCCTTCGGTCTCCAGCAGCGAGGCGTATTGACGGGTGAGGGCGTTGCGGGGCTCGGTGAGGATGCGGATGAAGTCGTCCTTGGACAGGTTGTCCAGCTCCACGCGGATGGGGAACCGGCCCTGGAGCTCGGGGATCATGTCCGAGGGCTTGGACACATGGAAGGCGCCGGCGGCGATGAACAGGATGTGGTCGGTGCGCACCGGGCCGTGGCGGCTGGTGACCGTGGAGCCTTCGATGATGGGCAGCAGGTCGCGCTGCACGCCTTCGCGGGAGACGTCCGGGCCGTGCTTGCCGTCTTCGCGGCTGCACACCTTGTCGATTTCGTCGATGAAGATGATGCCCTGGTTCTCGGCGCGGTGGACGGCTTCCTCGTCGATGCTGTCGCGGTCGATCATGCCGTCGGCGGCCTGCTGGGCCAGGATTTGGCGCGCCTCGGAGACGGGCACGCGCCGCGTGCGGCTGCGGCTGGGCATCATGCGCTCCATGAAGTTCTGCAAGTCAATGCCCATCTCCTCCGACCCGCCGATGGCGGTCATGACCAGGGGCTTGTCTTCGACGGTGACCTCGACCTCGCGCGTCTCGAACTCGCCCGCGGCCAGGCGCGCGCGCAGCTTCTCGCGGGTCTTTTCGCGGCGGGCCGCGGCCTCGGCGTCGGACGGGTCCACGGGGTCCAGCGGGAGCAGCAGGTTGAGCAGGTCTTCTTCGGCGCGCTTTTCGGCCGCGGCCTTGACCTCTTCATAGCATTCGCGCCGGAC
>CAYYEE010000066.1:0-13631 GCA_964470775.1 uncultured Planctomycetota bacterium
AGTCGAACTCCGGCTCCACGTCCGAAGGCTCGGCCCCGGTCCAGTGGTTTCTGGCCAGCACGTGGGGCGCGGCCTCGAAGCGCACGCGCAGCGCCATTTCGCGGTCCACGGACGCCACGGAGGCCGACGGCAAATCCTCGTCCGCGGGCGGCTTTTCCACGTTGAAGTATTTCCCCTGCGCGGTTTTGGCGAAAACCAGCGGGCCCAGGCAGCGGGGGTCGGCGTCGGAGGGCAGCAAATCAGCCGTTGCGTCCGCGCCTTCTGGGAAGGGCGTGAAATCGAGGATGGGCCGCTGCAGCATGCCCCTGCGGCCGGGACTGTAGAGCAGCGATCCATCATCATCCACTTTGGGGATGGCGTCATAAGACGCCACTGGCCCGGCGCCGCAATCGCCAGCCCAATCTGGAGGCAGCCGGAAAAGGCTGAACACCCTGTTCATGCCCTGGCTTTTGCGGAGCTGGTCATTGGCCTCGGCCTTTTCGAACTCGGCGAGCGACCCATAGCCGCCCGGAGTGGAGCTCAGGCCGGCCAGATAGGCGGCCTGATTGGCCGGGGTCCAGGCCGGCTCAAGCGTTCCGTTTGCGCATGACACGGAAAAGCAGCTTTTGACGCGCCCTCCGACAACGCGCACGCGGTCGTAATGGCTCTCGGCCTCCTCGCGCACGATGCAGCGGTCCACGTCGCGGCGGCCCTTGACGCTGAGCGAGCTTTGCTCGACGTTGGCGGAAAAGATGACGCCGCCTTCGGCAATGTCGCTGGAGAGCAGGCTGAAAACGGCCACCCAAGCCGCGTTGGCCGCCGAGAAGTAGCGCACGGCCCATCCATAGCCGCGGCGGCGGTCGAAGAGAACATCCAGCGCGGCCTTGACGCTCATGCCGCTGGCGTCCATGACAAGGTCCACGCCGGTGAAGTCATCGTAATTGCCCGTGAAAATCCACGGGATGTTCGACGGCGCGTAAGTTCCGAGCAAATACTCCAGCGCGTCCGCGTGGGTCCATACCGAGCCAGCGCTGGAGAAAGCCCATGTGTCGCCAAAGATTCCGGAGAGCTTGGCCGCGCTGCGGTTGCCAAGCACGGAGGCGCGCTTGGACGGGCGGCGGTTGAATGGGGGGCAATGGCCAATCCATGCAGGGCTGCCGTCAAAAGGCGATTCGGCCCATGCGCCCTGGATCATGGCGCGATCAAGAAGATGTTCAAGCCCGCGCGCGGTAAATGTCTGCGCGCCGGAAGGCTGGCCCGATACGTCGCCGCCGGAGTCGCGCGCGTCGCATGTCACAACGCCCACCCAGTCCAGTTGCCCGGTTCCGTCGCTCTTGTCGCAGATGCGCACATAGGTGTTGAGCAGGTCCTTGGGCGACTCGGCCGCGAACGTTGATTCGCCACGGCGCATGATCATGCCGTAGTCATATGTGAGCTCCGCGACGGACACTTCTGGCGCGGCGCATTCGATGAGCCTGTTGCAGTAGACATGGGGCAGCAGGGTCCATGCGTCGGCCCAGGCCGCGCGGCCATAGACCTTGATGTCGCTGGCGCTCAGACTCACGGCGAACCTCCGCCAGAGGGCGAGGTAAGCGCCACGGTCCACTCCAGCGCCACGATGTAAGCGCCGCTGGTCAGCCCGCCGGCGGTGACGGAACTGTGATGGTAGCGCGCGAAGCGCACATCGAGAATCATGACGCCTGAGCTGGACCCGCCGTCGGCGTAAGTGATCGTGACAGGGGCGCCGCCCTGCAGCGAGAAGCAATCGGACACATGGTCCAGCGCGGCCTGGGCTGTGTCGAAATCCGCGATGGTGGTTATGCGCGCGGGCGCGGAGCGCTTGCCGAGGCGCTTGTAGTCGGCGCCATCCAGGCCTTCGCGCTCCAAGGCGCGGACGGATTCGGCCAGCGGGTTGACCTGGCCGCGCATGATCGCGAAGCTGATGGAGCCGATCTGTGGCGTGGCCATAGGCTACTCCGTGCCGGCGTTGCGTGGGGGCCGAAGGTCGTCGGTCCTGTTGCGCTCATCTCCGGACAGGATGACCCGGATGGGGCGCCCAGGTTCAATCGTCGAACCTTGAGACTGGAATCCAGCGAACGCCACGCTGTCGAATGAACCTGGAGAGCCAGCCGCCAAAGGCCCGCGTCCGCGAAGCCGGTCCGCCTCCGCGCGCAGGAGCGACTCCGCCCACGAGTCAGGCATCCATCCAGAAACCCAAAGCGGGATATTCCGCCGGAGAGCCCATTGGCCGGCGTTCGCGGACTCGGTCTTCCAATCGGACTCCGCGGTTTCTCGGCGCAGCCGGGCGACGGCGTTTCGGCTCGCCAGCGCTTCCTTTTCGCGAAGGGCCGCCTGTCTGGCTTGCTGCTCCGCATACAGCCGCGGATCGGCGGCGATGCGCGATGCGGCGATGCGCGCAGCGAGGTCCTTGTCCGTGCCGGTCTCGCGGTCCACGCGGCCGAGGTCGGCGATGGTGGCCTCGATGTCCGCGGACTGTTCCAGCAGCCCCTTGTAGCCCTTGTACGCCTCCATGCGGCCAAAGACCTTGTTCACGAGCTGTTTTTCGCTGTAGCCCTTGGCTTGGATGGCCTTGGCGCGGGCGAGCAGGCCAGGTTCCGACATGCCGCGCTTGATGGTGCTCTTGGCGAATGCCGCGATTTCGGTCGCAGCGACGTCGGCGGATCGGGTGGACTTGGACATGTGAGCCAGAGCGGCGAGCAGCTCCTCGTCCGTGGTTTTTGCGCCGGCGGCGGTCTTGGCCGCGACGGTGGCGGCGGGCGCGAATTCTTCGAGAGTGGTTTTGCTGACGGCGCTGGCGGCGAAAAGCTTGTTCATGACGTTGCCAACGCCGCCGGTTTCCTTGACGCCCATGGCGGCCTGCAGCGTGGCGACGCCCTCCGCGAACCTGGCCGGGCTTTCAAGCACGCCGTACTGTTGGCCGAAGGCCGCGTCATGCTGGCCTCCGCCAAGGCCCATGCTCTCAAGGGCAAAGATCAGGTCAGCGCCCTGGGGCACGGACATGCCGAAGCGCGTCATGGACCGGGCGCGTTCGACCAGTTTCTTCATCCGTTCAGGTTCTCCGCCGGCAAGCTGGGCCAGTTTGCCAAGGGGCATGGCGTCGGCGCGCGCGCTTTCGGCGGCCTTGGCCTGCTCGGCGTTGTAGGCGGCGAGGGCGTTTTTGGCCGCGCTGATGGCGGCGGAGATGGAAACATAGGACGAGACTAGGGTTGCCGCCTTGCGGCCCCATGCCTCGATGCTTTTGACCGCGTCGTCGGAGGACGTTTTGCTGGCCTCGGCCAGACGGCGCGTGCGCTCCTCGAGGGCCTTCTGTTTATTCTCCACGGTCATGAACGCGTTGACCAGCTTTGCGGTCTCCGCGTCAAAAGTCATGGTGACATTGGCCACGTCAGGCCTCGCTTTCGTCCCTGGCCGCGGCCGCGTCGGCCCAGTTCTGGCGGTCCACCAGCAGCCAGCAGAGGAGCTGCACGGCCTGGTCGGTAAGCAAACCCAGGGCGCAGACTTCATCTGCGCTGACGCGATAGTTGACGGCCAAGGCGGCGGCGCAGACGTCCACCTCTTGTTCGGGAGTAAGCGCCTGGCCGTGGCGGATGTGGTCGGCCACGAGGTCCGCGAGCAGACGCAGCCCGTCAAAGCGAGGCTCCGGGCGTTTGAGAATAGAGCCGGTCTCCGGGTCAATGCGGCGCGCGCAGGGCAATGGGCAGGAGCCGTCCGCCAGCATGGCCGTGGGCGCGCGCCAGCGCCGGCCGTCGCCCAGGCATGGCTCATACAGGCCGAGAAGCTCAGGCCTGGCGAGATCCTCGGGGCCGGGCGGGCGGGCCGCGGGCCAGCCAAACCATGCCTGGCCGCCGCGCATTTTGACCCAGGTTTGTTCAGCGGGTTTGTACTCGCAGGGGTGTTCTCCGCGGGCGACGAGGAGACCGCGGCCATTGTCGGGACCTGGGGAAACTCCGCGCTGGGTGGCTGGCGCGCCAGGCTCGAACACGTGGGGCAGCAGAGCGGCCAGGTCCGCGGTCGAGGCCGCGCCGCGGCCGGGGAGGTAATAGAGCAGGCCAGGCATGTTTGCTCCTGTCAGGTTGTGCCGATGACGATGGGCGCGTGCGTGCCGTCGTAAAGCGGCTGGACCAGAATGTCGTTGGAGGCCAGGCCGGCCTGGTCGCCCTGCAATGTGCCAGGAGTGACGATCTGCGCGTATGTGGTGAGCGTGAGCGTGTTGGCGCTCAGAAGCCCTCCCAGCGTGCATTTGCCCAGCGTGACGACCACGGCGTGAGACGAACCGGTCAGCGTGACCTGGGACAAAGCGCCTGGCTTGCGGGTTTTGAGCAGGATGCGCGGCGCACGGCGAGCCACATGGACAAGGTTGGGGTATTCGGCCTCGCCGATCTCCTGGCGGACATCGAAGCCAAAATCCACCTCGCAACTCAGCAGCGTGCCGAGAGATGAGCCATTGAGCGTAGCTCCGATGAGGCGGTAGACCTCATTGGCGGCCGTGACGGCGGGAACGGCCTGGCCGCTTGTCACGGACAAGGGCGCGGCGCCGCTGGAGCCTCCGGCGACGATGGAATAGTTGATCGTGGCGCCGGGCCGTTGCGTTGCGACGAGGCGCGTTGGCACGACGACGCCTTTGGAGACGGTGAACATTTCTCCGGAGCTGCCGCGGCCAGTGGCCGAGGCATTGACGGTGAAGGCGTCGAGCGAAACCGAGTCAATCTCATAGCCCGAGACTCCGAAGAGGCTGTTGAGGGTGGAGATCTTGAGCGACGTGAAGCCAAGGCGGCTGAGGATGGCGGCCACGCAAGCCATGGTGGGCAAAGCCTGGCCGTCGGAGTAAAACGTTTCCACGTCATGGCCAGGATCAATGGTCTGGTCGAGCACGCCGTCAATGACCGTGGGCGTGGGCGTGGTATTGAGCCGGAGGGCTTGAACAAAGTGGCCGGACATGAAAGCCTCCTATTCTGCCGAGCGCGCCGTGGACCGGCGGCGTCCCTGGGTCAGACGGAACAGGTGCAAATCCACCTTGCGGTCCAAGTATTCGGCGAAGCGCCGCAACTCATCTCCGGTAACAGCCGTAATCTCGGCCTTGAAATCCGGATATCTGGGCCGGCTGGAGAGGTTGAGCGCCCGCACGCCGCGCATGACCACGCCCACGCGCTGCCCCACGACGCGCATCCGCGCCGATCCGAGAACCTGGCGGGCCATGACGCCAGACCAGACCATGGGCCGGTTGTGGCCCTTCTGCCGGCGCTTGCGCTTGACATAGCGCTTGGTGCGCTGGGCCGCGCCGTAGAGGCCGTAGGCCGCCTCGCTGAAGTGCAGCGGCAGGTAGTCGCCGTGCCAGTGGCCGCCGAGCTGGTAGAGCGCGGCGCGCACCGCGGTCTTGAGGTCTTTGACGTTCGTGGCGCCGTGGTCGGTGTACGTGAGGACGCAGGTGGTCTTGAACATCACACGCCCTCCCAGCGCAGCGCCAGTTGGGCTTGCCA
This sequence comes from uncultured Planctomycetota bacterium, assembly GCA_964470775.1. GTDB lineage: Bacteria > Planctomycetota > Brocadiia > CAIUPP01 > CAYYEE01 > CAYYEE01. The sequence goes on from CAYYEE010000066.1 coordinate 5,478, forward strand.
GCAGTCGCCCTGCACGGCCGTCTCGTCGGGGTCGCGCAGGTCGGTCCGGCTGAACTCGCGCAGCTCCACGGACGTGACGTTGAGATAGCCCGGCGTGCCGGCCAGGGCGCGCAGGTCCGCGACCAGAGCGCCGAGCAGGTTGGCGAACCAGAGGCCCGCGTCCTCAAACGTGCCCTGGTAGGCGGCGGGCGTGTCGGCCTCGATGAGCAGGATGAGTTCGCCCGCGGCCTCGAAGCCGGAGCTTCCGCCCGTGGCGGACATGTTCAGGTTGAGGTCGTCGCCCTGGCCAACAATGGCAAAGGGGCGCGAGGCGCGGACCACGGAGTTGAACGGCTCGGCGTAGAGCGCGCGCGCCGTCCACGCGGCCGAGCCGTCGGCCACGCTCTGACCCGCGGCCGTGGGCCAGGTGGGAGATGTCGCGCCCGTCGTGCCGGCGGTCGTACACTCGAACACCAGCGGCGCGCCTTCCACGCGCACGAACTGCTGCAAGGACACGGCCTTCAGCGCGGACCAAGCGGATGGCGCATCCACGCCGAAGTAATGGATGTGAGCCAGGCAGGTCGCGTCGCCAGCGGCCGCGGCGCCCACCAGCGTTTTCCAATTGCTGGACGACGCCAGCATGGATCGCAGCGCCTGCATGGGCAGGCTGGCGACTCCGCTGGGCGTGATCGTGGGCGGCATGGAGTGTCACCTGTCGTATGGAGCGGACTGGCGTTGCGGGGAGGACACCTGCAGCACCGCGCCGCCGGATTTGATGTTGGCGGCCATGAGCGTGATCGAGGCGGCGAGCAACATGGAAAGCGTGGTAATCACAACGGTCGTGGTCCATCCGGGGCGGGCCAGCAGGCGGTCGCGGATCTCGAAGATGGCCGTCTCCAGGACCTGCAGGCGGCGGTCGTGCTCGTCGAGCTTGGTCTGATGGCCGGTATGTTCTGGGCATGGGGGCATGTTTGGCGGTCAGCCTCCGGCGCGGTAGCGGCCGGCAAGCCGCTCCGTAGTCTGGGCGCGCGACACCTGAACCAGCCATGCCGAGGCGCCGCGCGGCTCGAAATCGAAAATGGTCCAAGTCTCGGACGTGGCCTGCCGCAAGAGGGCCGCGCCGCGTTCTGGACGCGGCAGGGCGCTCTGGCGGATGATGACCTCGTCCTGCTGAATCTGGCGCTGGCCATCATCGCGCCGGGACAAGCGGCTATCGCCGTCGCGCCATACAACCTCCAGTTCCACGGCCATGCCGGCTTGCGGCGTGTACGTGGCGTTTTCGCCATACTCGGCGAAATGGGCGTCGAGCATGGCGTCGAGCCTGGTTTCGTGCGCGCTGGGCATGTGACGGATCCTGAGGGATTGGCCCGGCCGGGGGGAGCGCGCCCCAGCCGGGCCTGAAGCCCGCTTCCTGGCAAAGCGGGCGCTTGCTTAGGCGATGCGCAGACAGTGGATGCGAACCACGCCGCCCATCGTGCCGCCGGCTTTCACGACGTTGATGTACAGCGAGCCGTTGGCGGGGATTGTGCCTTCGGAGTCGTCGACATTGAGCGCGCGCACGATGTCGGTGTCGGCCTTGTTGTTCAGCGACATCGCGTCGGTGATCGCATTGGTTCCGCTCGCGCCAGCGCAGACCTGGACGGTGTTGGCGTTGGCGCCATTGGCTCCCAGGTTTTCGACCTGGGCGTCGAAGACGCGGAATTTGAACGGCGCGTTGCCGTTGTAGATCACCACGTCGCCAGCGGAATCTCCGAACGATTTCTGGATGATGAACGGGATGGCATGGCCGCCGTCGGCAACATCGGCGGGGTGGGCGCCGGTGATGGAGGAGGAGGCGAGCTTGGAGCCATCCACGGCGCCGTTGGCGATCATGCCGGTTTCGACCGCGAGGGCCGCGATGGTCAGCGCGCCGGTGTTGGAGAGGCTGGCGTCTCCGGAGACGGAGACGGAGTTGATGTCCGTGCCGTCGCCGACCAAAATCTTGCCGTCGCCCTTGGCGTCGAGAGCGGCGGGCCGGTCGCCGGTCTGGCCGGCGATGATGGATCCGCGGGCGAGGTCGGCCATCTTCGCCAGCGTGACGGCCTCATTGGCGATGGTCAGCGCGCCGGCGTTATTCACGGCAGCGTCGCCGGAGATGACGACGGCGTTGACGGTCGAACCGTCGCCGATGAGGAACTCGCCATCGCCGGTATTGGCGGTCAAGTCCGCGTTGGCGAAGCGGTTGAGGTCCACGACGCATTCCGTGTCTGTCGCGGCTCGGTCCTCGACCGCCGAGCCCATAAGCACGTCGCCCGGGGACGAGCACTTGACGTTGGTGGCGGCGCCGGAGCCGGCCACGCCTCCAACCGGGTCGCCATCGGCGTCCCACCAGATTTTGTTGCCTGCCGAGATGGTGACAGCGGCCATGGGACACTTGTAATGGCCGTTGACGCCGAATGCGCCCTTGGCGCCGGCGGGGACATCCACGGCGGGGATGCCGCAGCGGCCGCCCACGTCAACAGGCGTGCCGGCGGTGACGGCGGACGATGGCGTGTACTCGACCACGTCGCCGGGTTTGTAGCTTCTGCAGCCCATGTTTGTTCTCCTTCAAGTCGCTTGTGTCGCGGGGCGGCCCCGCCATTCGGGGCCGCCCCTGGGATTCAAGGTTCTGCGCGTTGCGGTTTGCGAGCGGGGCGGCGTCAAGGTCAGGCTGTGTTTTTCTGCGTTGTGCGCCAGCCCATCATGCCGGCGCCAGACTCCAGGTAGGAGCGGAAGCCAATGCCGAGCACGCTGGGATCGAGGGGCGTGATTTCGAGCGTGGGCTGTTCCACGCCATTGAGGAAGGCCACGTGCAGCCCGTCGGACACGGATTGGGCGGCGGCCAGGTACCACGTGGTGGCCGAGTAGTTCGGGTAGAGGGAGTTTTCGAGCCGCGGCTCCACGATGAGAGTGAGCGAGCCTTGATGGATGTTGGCGGTGGGCATCTGCGTGGATGTGTTGCCGCCCCAGCCGATGATGGTCGTGGACACGAGCAGCTTGCGAGCGGTTTCCTCCAGCGAGGGCGGGACGATGAGAAACCGGGGTTCAATGTCCAGCGGGTTGCCCTTGGAGCCGTCGGCGCCCTTGGCCGCGTCGGTCTGTTTGCGGAACTGGGCCTTGGCGTAGCTCAGGTTCGCGTCGCTCAGCGCCCTGGTCGTGTTGAGGTTGCGGTGGTTGGCGTTCCAGCAGGCCACGCCGTCCTTGAGCTGGCCGTTGGACATCCACACGGTCCAGGACAGCTTGCTGAGGCGGCGGGCGTGACCGATGCCTTCGCGCTGCATGACCGTGGTCAGAGCGCCCACGTCGTCGTCAATGATCGTTTGGCGCGTGATCGCGATGCGGCGGCCGCGCGTCGCGACCCGGATTGTTTCGTACTCCTCGCGGTACTTGCCGAGGGGGATTTCGCCGGCGTCGGTCACGTCCTCGATGTCCGAGTCGTCGAGCAGGCGCAAGCCGGTGTGCTCTTTGAAGCTGTTCACCGACATGATGCGCGCGATTTGACGCCAGGTTTGGGGGAAATCCTCGTAGCCCATCAGCATGGACTTGTTGGCCGTGTTGGACAGGATTTGCGGGAGGCTGGTGGTCGAGAAGGCCTCGCGGAGGTTGTCGTCCAGGCTGTGGTGCAGTTCGCGGCCATCGAGCGACAGGGACGCGAGCGCGATGTCGCGCAGGCTCATCCATCGCCGCTTGCTCATGCGCTCGGCCGCCTTTTCGCCAAAGACCTTGACGGCGCGCTCGGCGAAGTCATGGCCGCCCTTCATCATGAGCAGGCAGGAGAGGTCGTCGCGGCTCATGGAACCGTCGCTGGAGCCAATGAACGGGGCCACGGCTTTGGGGCGGTTTTCGCGCAGGTATTTGAGCGCGAGGGATTGGGCCTCGGCAATGGGCTTCTTTTCCGCGATGAGCCTTTCCACTTCGTCCGGCGGCACATCGGATCCGCAGATGGCGCGGATTTGCGCAGAGCGCTCGGCGTCGGCGCGCAGGACATCCTCGGCGGCCTTGACGGCGGCGGCCTTGGCGGCCTCAATCGCGGCGGATTCCGCCGGGTCCGGCGCGGGCTGGTCCGCGGGCTGGGCCGTGGCCTCGCCGGCGCGCGCGGGGGCGTTGGCGCTGGCCTGCTGGGTTTCGTACAGCTTGCGCATGGCCTCGCGCTGGAGCGTGTTCAACTCCTCGGCGCGGAAGCCCTGGCCTTCGAGCCATTTCTCGAAAGTCATGACCTTTTCCTCCTTTTCGGATTGGGCTGGATCCGCCAGCCCGGCGGTGACGCTGCGGACTTTGGCCAGGGTGTCCGCGCCAATGGGGACGACGGAAAGTTCTTTGACGGCCCAGGCAAGCGCGACGCGCAGAGGCATGTCCAGAGGCGCCTTGTAGACGCGGCCCTCGATGTCGGCTTGCCTGCCAGGCTCGATCGTCACGGAGCGCAGGACGCGATAGCCAATGCTGTGGTCCGTGACATGGCCTTCGGCGATCTTGTTGAAAGCGCGCACCGCGTCCTCGTCGGAGCTGAAATAGTCTCGGCCGACGAGCTTGTCGCCTTCCACGCGGATGTTGCGGACGGAACCGAGCTGGTCCTTGACCGAGGATCGGTTGTGGGCGTCAAGCAAAGGGAGCTGGGCCGGGAAGCTGGCGCCGGACATGACCAGGATTTCGGAGACGATTTCGCCGCGCTGCCAGTCCCAGACGGGCACGGGCTGCTCGGTGGTCATGACCGTCTCAACGGAACGCTCCTCTTTGTTGATGGACGAGGGCGAGACCTGAAACGAGCGGACCGTGAGGCCGCGCTCGCGGAGCGATTGGGCCAGCGCGGCGAGACCGGGCGATTGGGCGGACATCAGGCGTTCTCCTCAGTGGCGGGGCCTGGGTTTTCGGCGGAAGCTGTGGACCTGGCCGTGGATGATGGGTCCCATGGCCAGGAGAGTTTGACGCCGTAGCGCTTTTCAAACTCGGCGGCGGCCTTGGCCTCCAGGCAACGCTGTTCCATCTTGCGCTTCCAATCCGCGCCCTCCCGCGACCAAGCGTCGGCGAGGGTGTCCGTGGCGTTGCGGAGGTTGATGTCCCGGCCGGCGGCTTCCTTTTGCGGGTCCACGTGTTTGATGCCAGGCCAGTACCATTGGCATGGCACGCCGCGTCCCGGGCGGAACACGAGGTCGGGTCTGGGGTGGGACAGGAAACCTGGGATGAGATGCGCCTCGCGAAGCCAGAGGCGCAAGACGCGGTTGCAGAAGGCATTGGCCAGCCAGGTTTGCTTGTTTTCGATGAACGGCTGGGCCTCCTGCATGTCCAGGCGGCCGGACGAGTAGTTGTAGCCTTCGGAACTGCCGGAGGCGCGGTTGTACGGCAGGCCGAGCGGCCGCGCGCCTTCGGAGAGAAATTCTTTCTTGGCCGCCGGGTATTGCGTGGAGGGCTGTTCGCTCTTCATCTGGCTGGCCACATAGCCTGGCGGCGTGGCGATCATGCCGCCGGGGGCGAGGCCAAGGTCTTCCATGGAGTCTGGCACGTCGAAGGTGAAATCCTCATCGAGGTCGGCCAGCAGCTCGATGAGCTTGTCCGAGGCCGAGAGGATGATGTTCATTTCGGCGGCGGATTCGGCCGCGGTGAGCGTGGCCTTGGAGTAGCGGCGGAGCTGGGCCAGCAGGGGCAGGCTGGGCGTGAGCCAGGGCATGGCGCGGGTTTGGCCGGCCTCCTCGGCGACGAACAGGTGAGCCACGTAGCGCGCCGGGATTTTGTCATAGTCGTCCCAGAGCGTGTAGGGCTGGCGGGCGTCGCGTTTCTGGATGTAATAGGCCAGCGCCTTGCCGGCCGAATCCACCTCGACGCCATAGCGCACGCTGGAACCAGGCGGCAGGCCGGTCCAAGGCGTGTTGAGACGGACGGGGTGGATGGGCTGGATGCGCAGCTTGACGGGCGTGACGTCATCGTCGGCGGTTTCGTCCGTGACGAACTGTTGGAGCATGTCCCCGCAGCCCATCCATTGGTATACGCCGAGGCGGAGCAGAGCGCCAAAGTCCATGCGGCCGCCGCGGTCGGCCACGCTGAACCAATCCGAGATTCTGTCCTCGATCTCTGTGTTGAACTTGTCGTCATCGGTGAGCATTTGCAGCGTGGGGCCTGAGCCGACGATGTGGTCGGCCAGGGAGAACATCCAGCCTCTGGCGTATCCGTTCATGCGCAGCTCGTACAGGGCCCGCGCGCAGACCGTGGCCCAGTCGGCGTTGATGAAGGTGTCGATCTCTCCGGCGGTGGCGTGGCTGAAAAGCTTGTCCGTGAGGCGGCTGGCCGCGGCCGCATCATAGTAGGCGCGCTGGGCTTCGCGCACATGGCGAACCATGCGCGCGGCGTTCATGCGATTGACGCGGGACTGGGTTTTGGATTTGCTCATGCGTTGCCCAGCGTGTCGCCGAAGTTGGGGTGGATGACGCGGAACTTGCGGAGGCGCGAGGCGCCAGCCTGTCGGGCGTAGTAGGCGCGGGCGTTGGTCAGGTCTTCGAGCGTGCGGAAAATCGTCTCGCCGATCCTGACGTCTTTGATGGCCGAAGGCTTGGACAGGGCCTCAAGGATGGCCGCGTCCAAAGCCGCCACCATTTCCGCCGCGGTCGCCATGCAAAGTCCTTAAACAAACAGCCGCGCAGAGGCGCAGCCCTGCGCGGCTGTGGCCGATTTGCTGGTATGGCGGCTCGGATCCTGGACGGGAGGTTGGTCCGCCGCCATGGCCAGCGTCGAGGCGCGTCCGCCTCGGTATCTATCCGGAGATTACCACGGCCATGGCGAACTGCAAGCGAAAAGCGGACTGCTGCGAAAATCGTGTGCTACGGGTAGCACATAATTTGTTAGTGGGCGGAGGAGCGGTGGGTTGGGATGGCGGGTCGAGTTGAGGGTGCGGAAAGAAGCGAACAAAAAAGGCCCGCGCCGGGGGGGCGCGGGCCGAGGTACTACGCTGTGCGGTGCATGGCTTTGCATTGCTTGGCGATGCCGTTGCCTAGCGCCCTACTACAGATGGCGTCCTGATGCGCTCGACGACTGCTGTAAATCTCCCTTTGCCAGAATTGCGCCACTGGCCGAGTCCACGAAGACGGCCGTAGTCGAGCCACTCGGCCATAAGCTCGACAAGGTCGGACGACAGCAGAACCACGTCAAAGGCCAGCGTACTGTCGGCCGGGACAGTCTCCGATCGTGCGAGGCTTACACGCTCGCCCTGCATCGTGGCGGCCCGTAACGGGCGGACGCAAACGCCGACCGCTCCTCCTGGCGGCATCGCGATCGGGATGATGCGGGGCTCGACAAACAGCAGGCCGTCAATCGCCTTTTTGAATCCGGCGAGCTTGGCGCTGCGGGTGTTGTCGGCCTTGCGGAGGCTGCCGCATGCATCCTTAAAAAAGCCCTTAATCTGGTAGTCGAATATGCACGGAGCGCCGTCAGGACCACGACGAAAAACAGACGTGCCCCTCTCGACCAGTTCTTCTGGAGGCAGGCTCGCGAGTTCGTCCGAGGTGTCGGCGCGACCGGCTCTGCGGGCAATGTAATCCTCGTAGATGCCAGCGTCGCTCGCAGCCGTGCCGAGCATTTCCTCGATTAACGTCAACGTCACCCGGAAGCGTTCCACGGTCATGCCTCCGGCACGATGCCGGCCGCTTGCATGGCCTCGTCGTGGCTCAATCCGCTATGCCGACGAAACCGTTCGATCTTCTCGACCAGCCAGATGTTCTCGGCTGGCGACAAGGCCTTGAGCCGCCTGCAAAGAGCGCGGGCCTGGACGTCCGTCAGGCCCCACTTTCCGGACAGGCCGTCTGGCAGGGAATCTTCCACCTCGGCGGCCACCGCTCCCACCAGCGTCTCGGCCGGCTCCTGCGCCGAGGCCCAACCGCTGCACGCATCGGCCATGAGCAGCCACTCCGCCCGCGAAAACGCGGGCGGGGTGATGAGCGAGAGCAGATACGCATACCTGTCCGCGATGGCGTTGATCCGCGCGGACAGGCCGTCTGGTTCATCCTGATCCAGGTTCAGCATATTGGCTAGACGTTCAGCCAGGTAGATTGAGCGACGTTGCGATGGAGACATTTGCCTGTTCCTTTCATCAACCCGCGCTATCCCCGGTCGCGGGCAGACAGGCCGCCGGGGCGGACAGTTCGGTGGAAATCAGTTACCGGCCATACCTGATTT
>CAYYEE010000067.1:0-13551 GCA_964470775.1 uncultured Planctomycetota bacterium
ACCAGCCTGCCCGAGCCCGGTTTGACCGGCGCAACGTAGGCGCCGTCCGCTGGCTTGATCTCTTCGCCCGTGGCCAGGTCAAAGACGCCCTCCACTTTCCCCGCTGCCTGGGTCATGGCTTCTGGGATGGTGAACTTCACTGGCGCGGGGTCGCGGTAGGGGGTGTAGCCCACCATGTCTCCCTTGTCGTCAATCCGGATGTCGTCGGTTTCCTTGAAGAAGTACCGGCTGCCCTCCGGCCACGTTCCCACGTTGGCGTTGTGCAGCACGATGACGATGCCCGGTCGCGTGGGAACGTGGAAGGCCTGTCCAAAGGTCTGCTTGGAGTCCGCCTTTACGGTCAGGCCGGGAATTTTGGCCATGCGCGTGATGATCTTTTCATAGGCGCGGATTTCCTTGGATGTTTCGGCCAGCTCCTCCAAGTGGCGGTTGGGCATGCCCGGCCGGCCCGCCATGGTCCACCACGTCTGCGACTTCCGCGTCGTGGAACCGGCCGCCATCTCCGCAATGCCGCCCTCGGCCAGCCGGTCCTTGGACAGCGGCGTGTAGGACCAGATGTAGAACAACCGCGCGCCTTCGAGCACGCTGGCCCACGCGCAGGCTTTGATGCAGTTCTCGGGCAGCCGGTAGTACTTCCACACGGCGTAGAAGTCGCCCTTGTCCGTGGTAACCTTGCGCCATCCCATGCGGTTGTCCTTGGCATAGGCCAGGGCGCGTTCCTGGAGTCTCCGGCGTTCCTCCGGCGTCTTGGGGTATTTGGTCTCTTCAGGATTCTTGCACAAGGCGTTTGCCCATTGGACGGAAACGAAGCCGCCTTGCGTGACGACAAACATGTAGTCCGCGCCCCGGCGCGCCGCCTCGAGGTAGTAACGCGAGGCCTCTGTTCGCGTCCAGTCCAGCGCCGCCGCCGGCGAAGCCAGATAGCCTCCCCCCGAAAACTCCCACCAGAACCCGTAGCGATCCGTGCCGATGATCACCGGGTCAGGCACGGGCTGGTCCTGAGCCGCGCCCAACCCGCTGTGGATCAGGTTGAACCTCGCCCCCGGCGCGAACTCCTGTATCTTGGCGTAGTATCGCGCCAGCATGTTGATCTCGTTGTGCGCCACCTCCTCTTTGACGCTCCACGCCAGGATCATGGGGTGGTTCTGGTGCTTGGCGATGAACTCGCCCGCCTTGCGCGCGTTCTGGTCCATCTGGTCCTCGGTCCATGCGCCCCGGAAATAGGCGAAGTCGAGCTGGGGGATAAGGGCGATGCCATGCTTGGCCGCGGCGGCGAGATAGGCATCGAGACTCGCCGGACCGGCGCCGCCCAAATAAACGCCGTTGACGCCGTGGTCGCTCAGAATCTTGAAGTGCTTGTCCACGAAATCCGCAATCGGCGTGTTCTCGTCCGCGGCCGCCTTCTCCATTGGCGAAGCGTAGATATACACGCCGACGCGGAACAACTTCTCCGCCTGGCCCGCCTCCACGGCGGAGCCCGCGTTGCCCAGGAAGTTCGCCGCCAGGACCAGACAGCCCGCCCACTTCAGACCGTTCATGCTCTTCCTCTCGTCAAAGGGAATCGCGGCGTAGGCGCTTCATCCGCCTCTGCTGGATGGACGCGATGGACAGGCCGGACCGAAGGCGGCGCAGACCGCTCGGAGCGCGGCGTGCTCACCGCGCCCCCACGTCCAGGCCCGCGCCCGCGTCGAACTCATGCCACACGAACGGGCAGCCCAGGCCGTCGCCGTTGCTGTTCAGAGCGCCGCCATTGGGCTCGGCCCAGTCGAGGAGCACGCTTCGGTTCGTGTCAGTGCGCGTACTGCGAAGCGCCGCCTTGCTGGCGGGCGAGGGGAGCCAGACCAGCCTTTCCTGCGGGTCCGCGTGCCAGCGCGTGGACCCGTCGCCCAGGAGCACGTTGTAGCCCGCGCGATGCGACCAGAAGCCCGCTCCCTGATAGCCCGAGTCCGTGGCCGGACGCCGGCGATATCGGCCGCACATGTCGGCCAGGATGGCGCGTCCCCCCAGCAGGCGTTGGGTCTTGAACGTGGCCGTGTCCGGGTCCAGGATCAACTCGGGCGTGGTCCATGGCAGGCGTTTGCCGGTCAGTCCGTAGCTGTCCAGATAGGCGCTGCCTCCCGTACCGTGCGGCACGGGAAGAACCGGGATGTTGCGGTAGTCATAGTGGCCGGCTACGACGCGGCCGGGGAAGGGGCGCTCGTTGCTGGCTGTGGGAAAGGTTTCCCAAAGACTCGCGAAGATCCCCAGCCAGTTCCAGTCACCGTACATGATGTCCTTAGCGCCAAGGCCCCCGGCGCGTTTGAGCGACGCAAGGTCGCCCGCGTAGGGCGCCGGCGAACCCGTGTACCCGCCGATGGGCGTCAGCACGCCTGGCTGGCTCGTGCCGCCCGCCGACGGGCAGAAGTAGGACTGCGCGCTGGAAAGATAGCCGCCCGTGAGCAGAAACCCGGCCCCTACGGGCGCCAGGTTCAACTTTCCCTTGGCCGCCGTGGCGTCCGTCCCCGCGTGAGTCCCGCAGAAGATGGTGCGGAAGAAGCGGCAGGGATTGGAAAGGTTGTACTCGTACTTGTAGGTGTCGGTGTCGTGGTTATAGACGGTCCACACGGTCTGGTTCAGGCGGAGGTCCTTGAACTCCCCGCGCACGATCACGTCGCAGTACCCGCCTGGGTTCACCTCGGCCCAAGGACCGCCGTACTGATGGGCGCTCGGGAAGTACTGGTTGTAGTCGCCACAATAGGACTCGAGCGCCTTGCCCATCTGGCTCAGACCCGTGGCGCACGCGGCGCGCCTCGCCTTCTCGCGCGCCGCCGAAAGCGCCGGCAGCAGCATGGCCGCCAGAATCGCGATGATGGCCACCACCACCAGAAGCTCGATAAGCGTGAACGCCACCCAAGTCCTCAGGTTCTTCATCGATCTCCTCCTTGGGCCGTTGCCCCGGCCTCTACCCCGGCAAACGGCTTTGCGCCGCCTGCCGCGTCCGCGGCCTCCGCGGGGATGATCTTCAGAGGCCGGCGGACATGCGGCTCGGCGATGGGCTCGCCTCGGACAGCCTGCTCCATCAGATCAAACGCGCTCTCCGCGACTGCCGCGTCGTCCGCCTCCATGCGCGACACCGGCAGGCCGAAGACATCTGGAAAGCTGTCGCCTTTGCGCGCATGGACGCAGACGCGAACGTCTTGAGGCACGCGCGCGCCCATGCGCAGCAGCGCGGCCAGCGCGCCGCGGCCGATGAAGTCGTCCAGGATCAGCAGGCCGTCGGGGAGGTTGCGGCCGCTCATCAATCGGGTGGCCGTGGCGTGGCCGTACCGCTCGAAATCGGCCAACTCGGCGTTGGGCGCGAAGGGCATGGACTCGGTCCGATGGTCAATGCCCAGCGCCTCGCACGTCGCAACAAAGGACTCCGCGATGTCTTCATAGCGTTCCGCGCCGAAGGCAAGCATCGCCAGTCGCCCGCAACCGGCGCGCGCCAGCAGCCGCGCGCCCGCGCGGATGGCCCCCGGCGTATCCAACGCGGCCGACAGCGGCGCGGCTGGCCGCCGGGACAGATGGACCACGGGGATCGAGTACGCGCCGAGCAGGCCGCTTATTTTGGCGGCCCAATCCGGCGCAATGTTAACGACCCACGCGCCGCCCAAGGCGCGCTCGCGGATCATGCCGCGCAAGGAGTCGAGCAGGAAGGGAAGCTGGGAAGCGTCGCGTTCGACATAGCGCACGCCGCCAGAGAGGCCGGCGGCCCTCATGCGCTCCAGCAGGCCACCCGTCAACGTGGCTACGTAGTTGCCCTGAAGGCTGGGGGCGCCGGTTACGATGAGGTACTCCGCCGTCTTTGTCTTCCGCCTCACGAACGCGCCCACCCGTCCCTTCAACTCCACCAGCCCGTCCCCTTGCAGCCGCTTGTATGCGCCCGCCACCGTCAGATAGTGCACCCCTAGTTCCCGCGCCCCCGCGCGCACGCTCGGCAGCCTGTCGCCAGGCAAGTAGTGGCCGCTCAGAATGCGCGAGGCAAAGTGGCTGGCGACCTTGGCCGTGGCCGGAACGTCTTGCGCTTGCACCAGGCTCAGGTCCACCATCGCGCAATAACCTCACCCAATTGCACCGCCGAATCAAGAATTTGTTTTATGTCTGTTTTATTGAATATAATAGCATGGACTGGTTTTGTCAAGCCCCAAATCCAGCATCGTCCTTGACACGTGGCAGACTCTGGCGTATCATCATCATAGCGATATGAGCGATATGATCGCTATGCGGCAGGGCCAAGAACTTAGACCTGAACCCGAGACTTGCTCACCCATGTCCCAAGTCAAGACCAAATACGAAGTGCTGTACGACAGTCTCCGCGCCCGGATCGTAGGCGGCGACTACGCCCCCGGCCAGCGCATCCCTTCGGTCCAGCGCATCATGCGCGACCATTCGCTGTCGCAAGCCACGGTCATGCGCGCCATCGAGAAACTCGCCAGCGACAACCTGCTCGAACGCCGCCCCGGCGACGGCGTGTACGTCAAGAACGTTCAGAAGCCGCCCCTCAAAGCCGCTCTGGGCATCCATGCCATCGCCCTGGTCCAGGCATTGGCCGCCGAGTCCGCCGACATCCCGCCGGTCGAGTTCGGCCCTCTTGTGTCCGGCGCGGTCTCGTCCAACGATCTTTTCGGCGCCAGCCCTGTGGCGTTTGTGGACGAAGCGGTGAGCGGCGCTCTGCTTCCGCTCGATCCCTTCTTGCGCCGAGACCCCGTGGTCCGCGAGCGCCTCGAAGAGATACCTCTCGGCTACTATACCCACGGACAGTCGCTCTGGGCGCTGCCGATCTACGCCTCGCCTATTCACCTCCACCTCAACCTGGATATGTTGGATGGCGCTGGGATCAAGGCGCCGTCTGCGATCGCCTCTCCGGGCGATCTGCTGGCGTTCTGCGCCCAACTGCGGACCCGGGGCTTTGAGCGGCCTCTTGCATGGGGAGCCTCCCTCCACGCGCTCAGCGGCGTTTTTGAGGAGCACGGCGCACGCATCTACGACCCAGCAACGCGGCGTTTTGACCTGTCTTCGCCCGCCACCCTTGCGGCTTTTGGCTGGTTGCGCGAACTCGCCGCTTTGGCGGCGCCGCTCCCATCGGCCGTCGTCGAATCGTTTGTTCGACAGACCGCGCCGCTGGCTCTTTGGGGGCAATTGCATTCAGCCGCGCCCTTTCGTGATGCCGTGCTTGCCCTGCCTTTTAAACGTCTGTACGCGCAGAGCATAGGCGTCGGCATCACTCGCCGCTGCGCCGATCCGGAACGGGCGTGGAGGTTCGTGGCCGGCCTGGTTTCGCCTGCTGGATCGAGGGCCATGGTCAAGATGGGCTGGGTCTTTCCCGCCACGCGCCAGGCAACCCTGGCCTCGCTGGCCAGCCGCCCCTGTCTCGCGCCCATCTACGGTCAGATGTCCCAGACCAGAGACTGCCCCATGACCCAAATGGGGGCGCGCCGCCTCACCATGCTTAACCACGCCGTCGGACGCTGGTGGGAGCCTGGCGAAGGCTGGCGCCAATCCCTGGCCCAGGCCGAGGCCCAGTTGAACCTTCTGGAGCAAGTCAGCCAGATGTCGCCGGAGGCGCTGTTCTGACGCTTGGCGTTTCTCTTGAGGAAAGGACAAAGACATGTCTTCCCTTCGCCGCCTGCGTCGCGCGTTCACGCTCATCGAGTTGTTGGTCGTCGTGGCCATCATCGCCATTCTGGCCGCCATGCTGCTGCCCGCGCTCTCCGCCGCGCGCGAAAAGGCCCGCCGCGCCTCGTGCATGACCCAGCTCGGCCAGACCGCCCGCGCCCTCGAAGCCTACACCGGCGAATACTCCGGCTACCTGCCCTGCCACGCCTCCGGCGGCGCCAAGCTCTTCGCCGATGGCGCCACGGACTCGGAGGTCTTCTACAACTACACCGGGTGGAACGACCGCGGCGTCGTGACTTCGCCGCGCGCCGCCGCGGGCGCGGACCAGCTCTACACCTGGAACATCGGCTACGATGGCAACCGCGCCAACAGCGGCTATGTCCCCGTGTCTCCGCCCGTCATCGCGCGCAACATCTTCGTTGGGGGCCGCTCCCTCACCAGCGCGGGCAGCGGCGCCAAGGGCAGCTTCAACATGGCGCCCGTCGGCCTGGGCTATCTCGTCGCCGGCGGCTATCTGGCCGACGCCGGCGTCAACTTCTGCCCCAGCTCCACGGGCATGAAATCCAACCTCGATACGTACGTCACCTTCAACTACGCCTATGAGCGCGCCCATCTTGCCCGCGCCGGCGGGTCCGCCGCCAATGACATCATGTTCGGCGACTGGTCCTGGCTGGCCTCGTGGCGCAGCGACTCCGCCGTCTATCCGCCCATGCGCGCCCTCTTGGGTTCCTACGCCTATCGCGGCCTGCCTGCCGCGCACGTGGCCGGCGGCAAGGACTACTACAGCCGGCCCCGCACCGTTATTGGCCAGGCCTGCCGCATCCACTACGTCAAGCCCAACCAGTGGGTCTACCCCGGCGAACCCGTCTTCAAGACCCAGCGCGCTCTCAACGGCCGCGCCATCGCCGCCGACGCCTTTGGCCGCAACGCCTTCCAGCAAGTGACCGCCGCCGTGCTCGAAAAACGCGGCGAAGGCGCCTTTGCCCATCGCGACGGATACAACGTCCTCTACGGCGACGGCCACGCCGCCTGGCATGGCGACCCGCAACTGCGCATCGCCTGGAACACCTTCGCCAGTGACGGCGGCGGCGTATGGGTCTCGGGCGACAAGTTTCCCGTGCGCGCCAACTCCGTCGCCAGCTACCTTTCCGACGCCACCGAAGCCGATGGCGACCCTCTGGCCTACAACGGAACCTTGTTCATCTGGCATCAGTTCGACTCGGCC
This sequence comes from uncultured Planctomycetota bacterium, assembly GCA_964470775.1. Lineage (GTDB taxonomy): Bacteria > Planctomycetota > Brocadiia > CAIUPP01 > CAYYEE01 > CAYYEE01. The sequence goes on from CAYYEE010000067.1 coordinate 6,863, forward strand.
GCGGGTGTCGACTCGGGCGATGTCCGCTGAGGCGGGGCGGCTTGAGCGTTGGGCTGTCCCATGTGACGAATGGGAAGCATGGGAGGCATGGAAAGCATGGAAAGCATGGGCCATCCTCTCACGGACGCGATGGCTCCCATCCGTCCCTTCTTCCCATCGGTCCCATACCGTTCTCCTGAGAAGAGGAACCCCGATGAACAAGATGAAGGCAGTCGTCGCCGCGCTCTGCCTGCTCCACGCTGGGATGGCCTGTTCCGCGGGCGCCGAGGCCATGAAGATCGCCAGCGCAGGCAAGCCCTTGGCCTTGATCGTGACTCCGGACACCCCAACCGAAACCGAGTCCCTGGCCGCCCAGGAACTGCGGGATTACGTCCAGAAGATCACTGGCGCCACCCTTCAGATCATCCCCGAAAGCAAGGCCAGCGCCTCCAGTCCCCGGCTCATCGTCGGCGCGGTCAAGATGGGCGCAACCCACCGCGAAGCCCTGCGCGGCCTCGACCTTGACGCCTTTCTCGTAAAGACCGCCAAACAGATCAAAGGCGGCTTCGTGGGCGCCGACTGGGACGACGCGGAAGGGCGCTTCAGCGACCTCTTTCTGGCCGGCGCCACCGACCGCGCCACCCTCTACGCCGTGTACGACTTCCTCGAACGCGAACTCGGCTGCCGCTGGCTCGGACCTGGCCCCGACTGGGAAGACATCCCCCGCAACCCGTCCGTTACGCTGCCGGACGTGGACCGCGTGGAAACCCCCGGCATCAAGTACCGGCTGATGCGCGAAATGGGTGGCGTCAACGGCGCCCCCGGTTCCAACGAAGCCTATTGCGTGAGCTGGGGGGTTAAGAACAAACTCAACATCGGCTACACCTACTGGCCCGGTGAAGCCACGCCAGCCGGGTACCGCGAGACGAGAAACCCGCCCATAGACTTCCGCGGCTGGCTCAGTCCTCACAGCGGCCCCAGAGTCTTCCTGCCCGCGGACCTCTATTTCAAGCAGCGCCCCGAGTGGTACGCCACGCTCCCCGACGGCAGCCCCAATCCACGCCAGTTCTGCACCACCAACCCCGGCCTCATCGAGGCCATGGCCAAGCGCATCTCGGAGATGTTCAACCAACGCCCCAGCGTGGAGTTCATCTGCCTGGGCGTCGGCGATGGCCACACCATGTGCCAGTGCGCCAATTGCAAAGCCCTGGACAAAGGCCGGCTTTGGCGCGAAGGCGTGCCCGACTACACTCCCCGTGTCCTTGCTTTTGTCAACGCCGTGGCTGGCCGGCTGGCCGTAACCAACCCGGGCAAGAAGCTGGTGTACCTGGCCTACCATTCCACCACCCGCCCCCCTGACGAAACCGAGTCGAAGCCCGCGGCCAACGTCATGGTCGAGCTGGCCACCTGGAGCCCGATCGGCTGCCGCATGCACACGATCGCCTGCGAAGACTGCCGCCCCCACGCCCAGTTCCGAGAAGTCTACAAACGCTGGCGCGCAATCACGCCCGCTGGCATGTTGATTTACGAGTACCTTCCGCGTGGAAGCTGCTATGAGATGCCCTTCATCGCGCCCCGGCGTTTCGCGAGCGATATCCGCTACCTCCAAGGCCAGGGCTTGGCCGGCTACGAGGCGCAGACCGTCCGCTGGTTGTGGGGAACCTATGGCGTCACCAAATACGCCGTGGCCAAGGCCCTGTGGAATCCCCAACTGGACGCGGACGCGCTAGTCAAGGACTACTGCGACCGCGCCTTTCGCGAGGCGTCCGAGCCCATGCAGCGCTTCATCGCCGCCGCCGAAGCCGCCCAGGCCGCCGCCGAGTGCAACTGGGGCAGCCTGTGGAACAGCCTCACGCCCGAGGCCCTCGCCCAGGGCCGCAAGCATCTCGACGCCGCCCATGCCGCCGCCGGCAGCGACCTCGTCAGGAAGCGCCTGCGCGGCATCGAGATCAGCTGGCGCATGGCCGAGATGACCGCGCCCGCCATGAAGAAAGCCTCCGGCGCCCAGGAGGCGAAGAACCCCGCTCTTCTGAACGAGGCCATCGCCGAGGCGCAGGCCGCGATTCGCTTCATCAAGGAAGAAAGCGCCAGAGAGCCCCACTTCGCCGGCGGAACCTACAGGCTTGAGAAATCCGTCAAGGACTGGGAGAAGGCGCTGAAGGACATGCGGCAGCCTTGAATGCCGCGTGCGGACGCCGGCTCCGCCGGAGGGCGGGTCTCCCTCCCGCCTTGCCCGCCGCCATCTTGTCGAGCCTGTTCGACAGGTCCGGCGTTTCCGGCGCATCAGGCGCCCGCGCCCTTCACGCCTCCGCCTGCCCCGCCTCCAGCGCGCGGATGTCGTCCAGGTCAATGGGCCGCCCGGCGGCGCGTTTGGAGCTGAGCAGGTCCTCGCGGCTGACGACGTAGAACTCCGTGTCCCCGAAGCTGGCTCTCTGCCGTCGCGCCCAAGCCTCGACAAAGACCAGGCCAGGGGTGGCGGTCTGAACATCTATCCTCACCCGATCATCAAAGACGACGATCTCCATCGCCAGCAAATTTTCTGGGGTCGTGAGGCTTGCGGTCCCGAACTTGGCCTCGTCCAAGGCGTCGAGAAGCCGCCGCGCATTGTCGTGCGTGGCCTCAATGAGGATGTCCAGATCGAATGTCATTCGCGGCACGCCGTGGATGATCGCCGCGATACCCCCGATGATCAAATACTTGACGTCATGGCGCTCGAAGGATCTGAACACGTCCAGATAACGGTGGATCACGGCGTTTGGCCTCCATTGCCCGCGGGTTGGCAGCCAGAACGACCTCGGTCAGCTCACTGAAAATCTCCAGCCGCTCCTGCACCGTAAGCGATTGGAACCACCGCGCCTTGGCCTCAAGGCTCTCATCGCGCCGGTCATAGCTGATGCGTGGACTCATGCTTTCATTTTACCAGACCCGGCCTGGGGCGGCGAGGCGGAGGAGGGGGGAGCGCTCGCCGCCGGTTGCGCCGGCTTGCCCTGCTTCAGCAGGCGCTTGGCCGCCGACCGGTTCACCGGCAGATCCACCGGCTTGCCCAGCATGGCCGACACAAGGATCGCGTCCGCCAGCTCCAGGCTCTTCATGCCCGATGCCCCGTCGCACTGCGGCGCGCGGTTGTGCTGCACGGCGTAGACGAAATCCGCCACCACGTCCGCGTGCGTCGCGTCGGCCTGCGCCGGCGGCGCATGCTGCTCCGTGCACTCCGGGCTGGCGTAGATGTGCGAGCGGTCGGCGTAGATGAACCGCTTGAGCGGCGTGGCGGGCCGGTAGAAGCGCAGGTCCGCGCCCGAGAGCCGCAGCGTGGCCAGGTCGCCCACGATCTCCAGGTAGCTCTCGCCCGGCGCCTGCGTAGTGTTGAAGTGAACCATCCCCTGCGCCCCGCCCTCGAACTCCAGCATCGCCGTGGCCATGTCCTCGGTCTCGATGCTGTGGGTCTGCGTGGCCGTCCACGCCGCCACGCGCTTGGGCAAACCCATCAGACATGCCAGCAGGTCCAGGAAGGGCAGCCCCTGCTGCATGACCACGCCCCCGCCCGCGCCCGCCCACGTCCCGCGCCAGGGCGCCGCGTCAAACGCGTGCTGCGTGCGAAAAGCCGTGTGCACCAGCGTCACGCGGTAGATGGCGCCCAGCCGTCCCTGCGACATCGCCGCCGCCGCGGCCCGCGCCGCTGGACGCAGCCGCTCGGGGTACATCACGCCCACGGTCTTGCCCGCCTTCTCCGCCGCGGCCAGCACCTTGTCCGCCTCGTCCACCGTCAGCGCCAGGGGCCGTTCGACCAGCACGTGCTTGCCCGCTTTCAGCGCGGCCAGGGCCTGCTTGCCGTGCTCGCGCGTCGGCGTGCACAGACACACCGCCCCGATGTCCGCGCGTTTCACGATCCAATCGAAGTTCCTCAGCGCCTCGCAGCCCACGGCCGCCGCCACCTGCGCCGCGCCGCCTTCGTTCAAATCCGTCACCGCCACCAGTTCCGCGCCCGGCGTCTCGCGGATCGCTCGCACGTTTGTGCCGCCGATCGCCCCGCAGACGCCCGCCACGCCAAAACGCACCGGCTTCATCCCAGCGTCCCTTCTCACCATAGAATGACCATGCGCCGCCAAGCCCCTGCGCCAGCCGAAGGAATGTAACCCGAACGCGCCGCCAAGGCAAACACTTGACCGGCCCCGGCGCCGCTTTTATCATCCTGGCGTCGGCTGCGCGACCGTTCTCTGCTCTTGGAGGCGCCCATGCGTCACAGCTCTCTCGTCCTCTGTGTCTGCCTGGCGGCCCTGGCCGCGGGCTGCTCTTCCACGCCCAAGACTCCGCCCGCCCTGGGGCTGTGCGTCGACGCCATCCAGGCCACGCTCAACGACATGGACGCCCACGTCGCGGCGGCGGCCAAGCAGATGTCCGCCTATGAGTTCACCAGCCCCCAGGCGCGCGCCGTGCTTCGCAACCTGGTTCGGCGGCAGCCTCTCGCCGTGGACGCCTGCGTGGTGGACATGAAAGGCCGCATGGTGGCTGTCGAGCCCGCCGCCTTTGCCCAGCACGAAGGCGCGGACATCAGCGGCCAGCCCCAGGTCCTCCAGCTCCACAGGACCCGCGCCCCCGTGCTCAGCCAAGCCTTCCGCGCCGTGGAGGGGTTCGACGCCGCAGACTTGGAGCATCCCGTTTTCTCGCTCAAGGGCGAGTTGACCGGATCCGTCAGCCTGTTGTTCCGGCCCGAGACCGTGGCCGCCGCGTGCGTGGCGCCCGCGGTCAAAGGCCTGCCTGTGGAAGTCTGGATCATGCAAACCGACGGCCGCATCCTCTACGACGCCGACGCCGAAGAGATCGGCCGGATGCTCTTCACCGACCCGCTCTATGAGCCGTACCCCGGCCTGCGCGCCCTGGGCCGGCGCATCGCCGCCGAGCCGGCCGGCGAGGGCATCTACGAGTTCCTGGCCCAAGGCATGACCGCGCCCGTTCGCAAGCAGGCCCGCTGGAGCTCCGTGGAGCTCCACGGCGTCCAGTGGCGCGTCGTGCTGACGCATCCTGTCTCGCCCCAGGACGCCGCCGCCCAGGCGCCTGGCGTGCCCACCTATGCCGTGCGGCTCCGCCGCCTGGCCGCCAGCGCGGTCCTCAGCCAGGCCATGGCCGCCATGGACCACGAGCGCGTCATGGCCGCGCTCAAGAAGTTCTATGACGAGAACCCCGGCATCCACAGCATCCAGTGGGTCAGTTCGGGTTGCGTCAATCGCTCCGGCTACCCGCCCGCCAACAGCCTGGCCGACTTCGACTTCAACCAGCCCCGCACGGAGAAGGACGCGGCCCTGCTCAAGGCGCTGCGCTCGCAAGCTTCGACGTCGTTTGACGGCGAACTCTACGAAGGCGGCAAGGCGCGGTTCTACGTCGAGCCCGTCCACTCCGGGGGCCGCTACGTCGGCGCGGTCTACGTCATCCGCTTGCTGCCGTGAATGCGCAAGCCGCGCGGCGCCTCTGCGCTCCGCGCGGCTTGGGATGCGCGTCCCGACGCCGTCCCGGCCAGGCGCCTACTTCCTGGCGGTCTGCTGCCAGCCCTGAGCGCTCGCCGTCGCGGCCAGAATCATCTCCAGGACCATGCGGCCCTCTTCCACGGAGTGCGGCGGCCGGCGGCCCTCGATCAGGCACTTCGCGAACGCTTCCATCTGCGCCACGAACGTGTTCACCTGCGGCAGTTGCGCCTTGGCCGGCTCGCTCCAGCCCAAGGGCCTCAGGTACAGGTCGCCGCCCGATCCGAAGACCTCGCCTTCGTCGCCGACCACGTGGAGCTGGTGCGTCCCGTACGGCAGCGGCATGGCCCATGAGGTGTAGATTTCGCCGATCACGCCGTTGGCGAACCGCACGTGCACGCTGGCCGAGTCCTCGCCCTCGATGGGGCACAGGAACCGGCCGAACGTGGCCTGCGTGGCCACGGGCTTGGCGCCGGCCAGGTGGAAGAGGCGGTACGTCGGGTGGTAGCCGGTGTCGATGAACTCCCCGCCGCCCTGGGTCTTCAGGTCCGCGCGCCACGCCCATTCCTCCCGCGTGCGGCCCGCGCGGAAGCAGTCCTGCGACCGGATGAACATCGGCCGGCCGATCTTGCCCGCCTCGATCGCCTCCTTCATCTTCGCCACGATGGGCAGGAAGAGCTGGTTGTGCGCGCTCATGTAGGTCACGCCGCTCTGCTCCACGGCGGCCGCGATGGCGTCCGCCTCGGCCAGCGTCATGCACAGCGGCTTTTCGCACAGCACGTGTTTGCCGGCCGCGCACGCGTCCACGATCGCCTGCTTGTGCAGGTGATGCGGCAGGCAGATCACCACCGCGTCCAGGTTGTCTTTCTCCTTGGCCAGCATGTCCGTCCAGGCGCTGTATTCGGCCAGCCCGCCGCCAAGTTGCGCGTTGCGCGTCTTTCGCGCCGCCTCGTTGACGTCGCACAGCGCCACGGCCTTCACCACGCTCTTGTGTTCCAGCACCCCCAGCGCGTGCGCCTTGGAGATGCCGCCGCAACCGATGAAGCCAAGCCGCACAGGCCCCCCAACCTTGCCGAGTTTCGCCGCCATGCCTCGTCCCTTTCCCGCGTTTGCCAACGGACCGCGCCGCCGCGATGCGGCGCGGAAGAAGCAGGAAAGCTAACTCTTTGCCCCTTCTCCGTCAAGCGCGCCGGCTTTCAACCAGAGATTCGGCACGACAGAATGGCGGAGAGGCCGTAGGGACCGTGCGGAGTG
>CAYYEE010000068.1:0-13503 GCA_964470775.1 uncultured Planctomycetota bacterium
CCGCGGCGTAAACCCCTTTGCCGGCTTGTTCATCACTTTCCAATCGCGCAGGTCTTTTTTGCCGCCAATGGACACCGTCTTCGCCCCAATGCCTTTCAGCGGCATCGCCACTCGTCGCAGATACTCTTTTTCATAACGCCTCAACACCGGCCAACGCTCGTCACGTTTCTTGCTCATCACGGAAATCCTCTAGAGACAGGCATCCAGCGCCGGCCGCGCGCCCCCGCACGGTCTGCTCTCCGCCTCACGCATACTCGTCCGTCACGCTCCTCACCACCCTCACCCACTCGCGCAGGTTCTCCGGCTTGCCCTGCACGGTCTCGATGTCCTTCAGCGTAATATCCACGTGGCAGCCCCGCGACGCCTCCATCGCGTCCTTCACGATCCGCTTCACGCCGTCCGGGTCAAACCCGCAACAGATCATCTGCGAAGGATTCGGCCGCCACGAAAACACGTACTCGTCCCCAATCTGCTCCGCGCACTTCGCCACATTCGCCACCGGCGTCACGCCGATGCGCCGCAGGTTGGGAATCTTGCGCAGCATGTCGATCTTCCGCGTCAGGTCCTCGCAACACCCGTACGCGCACAGCCCGTACTTGCGGATAATGGGCAGCTGGTAGTTCAGAATGAACTCCTCATGCATGGCCGGGCTCACCAGCGTCATCTCCTGCGCCGCGAAGAAGCACCACAACTGGCTCCGCGGAACACTCCGCCCGTCCGCGCTCGGCGGCGGCAGCTCCTTGCAGTAAGGCATGGCCTGATTGTTGTGGTCCAGCAGCGTCCAGTGCCCCGCCGCCTCAGCCTGGTCCTGCGCGCGCAAAACCCCCGCGCTCATCCGGCTCACAAGCCCGTGCAGCCACTCCGGATTCTCCGCCATGTCCATCATCACCTGGTCCAGCCCCCGCAACTGCGCCAGGTCCGTCGAAATGTCCGCCCGCCAGCCTGTCCACCGCGGCGCCCGCGTCACCGCCACAGGCAGCACGTCCCCCACGATCCCCTCCAGCCGCTTGCGGACCTCCTCCGTCGCCGCCTCGTCCACCTGGTGGTTCGGCTCCGCCAGCAACCGAATGTCCTCCAGCCTCTTGATCGGCGGGTCGAAGCGCCACGCGCCGTTCGGGTCCGGGCTCGGGATATGCCCCTCCACCGGCCCCCACGGCCCTTCGTGATTCCACGGCCGCACCGCCGACATCGTGATCCACGGCTCCGCGATAGTGTCGTCGCCGATGAAGTCCATGTAGATCTTCCGCCGCAGCGTCCGCTCAAACGTCAGGCAGAACGGATCCTCGCACTGCGTGTCCACCGCCCGCGTCTCGTTCCACGCCCGGCCCGCCGGCATCACCAGCACCAGCGGCCGCGTGCGCTCCAGACTGTTGTGCCGCCGCCACAAATCCCGGCGCTCGTCCTGAACAGGCTTGGCCGCAATCTCCGCGTACTCCTTGGCCAAGTCCCGCAAAATAGTCTCGTCTTTGGTAAAGCTCATGGCTGTTGGTCCTGATCCAATCCCCGGCGGTCGGCGCGTCCCATCCATCCCCCCTGTCCCGCGCGTCCGGCGCGCCGCGCCTCCCCCCTCACTTCACCGCCCAGCACGCGCACCAATGCCCGCCGCCCTTGTCCTCCAGCGGCGGCTCCTGCTCGCGGCACACATCCATCCGCCGCGGACACCCCCGGTCATAGAACCGGCAATAGCTCGGCGGGTTGATGGGGCTGGGCACGTCGCCTTCCAGCAAAAGCCGATGGCGCTTCGTCCTGGGGTCCGGCCGCGGAACCGCCGACATCAGCGCCAGCGTGTAAGGATGCAGCGGGTTCGCGAACAGCTCCTCGCACCCCGCCAGCTCCACGATCTTGCCCACGTACATCACCGCCACCCGCCGGCTGATGTGCCGCACCACCGACAGATCATGCGCGATGAACAGATAACTCAGCCCCAGTTCTCCCTGCAAGTCCTCGAGCAGGTTGATAATCTGCGCCTGAATGGACACGTCCAGCGCGCTCACCGCCTCGTCGCACACGATGAAATCCGGATTCAGCGCAATCGCCCGCGCAATCCCCACGCGCTGGCGCTGGCCCCCGCTGAACTCGTGCGGATACCGGCTCATATGCTCCGCCGACAGACCCACCTTTTCCAGCAGCCCCGCCACCCGCTCGCGCCGCGCGCGGCCGCGCGCCACGCCATGGATGGTAAGCGCCTCGCCCACGATGCTCTCCACGGTCATGCGCGGGTTCAGAGAACTATACGGGTCCTGAAAGATGATCTGCATCCGCCGCCGCAGCGCCCGCAGCTCCGACCGCCCCAGACGCATCACGTCCTGCCCGTCGAACATCACCTGTCCCGACGTCGGCTCATAGAGCCGCAACAGCGTCCGGCCCACCGTAGTCTTGCCGCACCCGCTCTCTCCCACCAGCCCCAGCGTCTCCCCCCGGCTCAGGTCAAAGCTCACCCCGTCCACCGCGTGCACCCACGCCGCCACCCGCCGGAACACGCCCTTGCGCACCGGGAACAGCTTGCGCAGCTCCCTCACCTGCAGCAGCGGTCCGTTCTTGCCCACGCGCTCACCCGCCGCGTGTCCGGCGCCCTCGGGGCGCCCAGCCTCCGCGCCGCTCATTTCATCACCCAGCACGCCGAGCGATGGCCCGGCGCCTTCTCTTCAAAAGGAGGATACTCCCGCCGGCAACGTTCCTGCGCCAGCGGACACCGCGGACAAAACCGGCACCCCGCCGGCATCTCGAACAGGCTCGGCACGCTGCCAGGAATCACCTCCAGCCGCTGGCGCGGACCGCTCAGGTTCGGCAGCGACCGGAACAGCCCCGCCGTGTACGGATGCTTCGGCGACGCGAACAAATCCTCCACCCCCGCCTCCTCGACCACGCGGCCCGCGTACATCACCGCCACCCGCCGCGCCATCTCCGCCACCACGCCCAAGTTGTGCGTAATCAGCAGCGTGGCCATGCCCAATTCCGCCTGCAACCCGCGGATCAAATCCAGAATCTGCGCCTGAATCGTCACGTCCAGCGCCGTCGTCGGCTCATCCGCGATCAGCAGCGCCGGCCGGCACACCAGCGCCATCGCGATCATCGCCCGCTGTTTCATCCCGCCCGAAAGCTGATGCGGATACGCGTCCAGCCGCTGCTCCGGATTGCTCATCCCCACCTTGCGCAGCATCTCCGCCGCCAGTTCCCGCGCCGCCCGGCCGCGCTTGCGCTGGTGCAGCTCAATCGCCTCGCAGATCTGATAGCCGATCGTGAACACCGGATTCAGCGACGTCATCGGCTCCTGGAAAATCATCGCAATGTCCCGCCCCCGCACCGCCCGCATCTGCCGGTTGTTCAGCTTCAACAGGTCCCGGCCCCGGAACACAATCTCCCCCGCCTCGTAACGTCCCGGCGGCTGCGGAACCAGCCGCAGCACGCTCAACGCCGTCACGCTCTTGCCGCACCCGCTCTCGCCCACCAGCCCCACCGTCTCCCCGGCCGCGATGTCCAGGTCCACACCGTCCACCGCCCGCGCCACGCCGTCCTCCGTGGCAAAGGACACCGCCAGCCCCCGAATACGCAGCAGCTCTTCGCTCACTTGCCTTCCTGCCTCGTCACGCCCTGCGGGTCGAACGCGTCGCGCAGCCCATCGCCGAGCATGTTGAACGCCACCACCGCCAGAAAGATCAGGAACCCGGGAATCAGAACCCAGGGATGATACCGAATCTGGTTCATCTCCATCGCCTCGCTCAACAGGTTGCCCCAGCTCGCCTCAGGGTCCATGATACCCAGGCCGATCAGGCTCAGCCCCGACTCGCCCAGGATGTAACCGGGAATGCCCATCGTCAGCGAAATGATCGCGTAGCTCAGCGTGTTGGGCAGCACGTGCCGCACGATGATCCGCCCCGGCCCCGCCCCCAGCGCCTGCGCCGCGACCACGTAGTCCTGCGTTCGGATGGACAGCACCAGCCCGCGGATCACCCGCGCGAACCCCGCCCACCCGATAAAGCTCATGATCGCCACGACCATGATGTACACCTGCGTGGACGGCAGGTCCAGCGGCAGCGCCGAACGCAGCGCCAGCATCAAGTAGAAGCCCGGCACCATCATGATCATCTCGCATAACCGCTGGATGACCGCATCCACCTTGCCCCCGAAATACCCGCTCACCCCCCCCACCAGCATCCCCACGATGAACGAAATCGCCGACCCCAGCAAACCAATCGACAGCGACACCCGCGCGCCATAGCAGATGCGGCTCAACAGGCACCGCCCCCGCCCGTCCGCCCCGAGAATGTAGATGCGCGCCGGCAGCTCCTCCTCCGTCGGCGGCGGCAGCGCGCCCTCCATAACCGGCTCCGCCGGCGCCGCCTGCTCCTCCGGCGCGCCCAGCCCGAACAGCCTGCGCTCCATCGTGAACAGCCCAAGCAGCCGGTGCGGCGCGCCCTTGACCCACAATTGAACAGGGTAGCGCTTGGTCTGGTCCTCGCGCCACACCCGCTGATTCGTCACCGGGTCGAAGTCGAACCACCGCCGGTAAACGAACGGCCGCCAATGAAACGCGCCCGAACTGTCGCGCCAGCGCAGCTGCGGCGGCGCGTACGACATGTCGCGCACGGCCGCGTCATAGGGATACGGCGACACGAAATCCGCGAACAGCGCCACCGCGTAGAGAATCGCCAGCGTCCACGCCGCCGCCATGGCGGAAGCGTTGCGCCACAGCCGCCTCATGCCGATGCGGAAAGGGCTGCGCGCCGCGCCGCCCCGCGCCGGTCTGTCCGCCGCCTCGCTCATGAATACGAAATCCTCGGGTCCGAAAGCGCCAGCAGAATATCCGCCGCCAGGTTCCCCGCGATCAGCAACACCCCGGAGATCAACATGCTCCCCATCACCAGCGCCTGGTCCTGCGCACGCACCGCCGCCAGCATCAGATTGCCCAGCCCCGGCCAGCTCACCACGATCTCCATCAGCGCCGCCCCGCTCAGCAGCCCGCTGAGCTGATAGCCGAAGATCGTAATCATCGGGTTGATGGCCGTCCGCAGCGCGTGCCAATACACCACCCGCGTCTCCGGCAGCCCCTTGGCCCGCGCGGTCATGACATACTGGCTGCGCAGCGCCTCCAGCATGTTGCCCCGCATGACCCGCTGCAACCCGCCCATGCCCCCGAACCCCAGCACGATCGTCGGCACGATCAGGTGCCGCCCGATATCCAGCGCCTTGCCCAAAGCGCTCAACCGGTCATAGTCCGCCGACTGATACCCCCCCAGCGGCAGAAACCCCGTCACCGACACCAGCCACAACAGCAGCAGCGCCAGAAAAAAACTCGGCGCCGCCATGCCCACGAACGCCAGAAAACTCAGCAGCCGGTCCGGCCATCGCCCCTGCTGCGTCGCGCAATAGATGCCCAGCGGTACCGCCAGCATCCACGAACAGATCATGGAACTCAGCGACAGCAGCAGCGTCGGCCACAGCCGCGACATCACAATCGCCGCCACAGGCTGCTTCTGCGAGACCGAACGCCCCCAATCGCCCCTCAGCACCCCCCCCAGCCACAAAAAGTACCGCTGCACCGGCGGCTTGTCCAGGTTGTACTGGCTCTCCATCTCCCGCAGCGTCTTCTCGCTGAACGTCGGGTCCATCCGGTACTGCGCCAGCGGGTCGCCCCGGTACACCACCGTCATGAACAAGAACGTCATGAAAGACATGGCCAGCAGCAAGGGCACGGCCACCAGAACGCGGCGCGCAATGTGAGTTAGCATGGCCTCTCCGCCCGCGTGCCCAGCCGGTTCACTCCCTGATGAACAGCTCTTCCAAGTTCCACAGCGCCCCCCCGAACGTCGCCGGCGCCATGTTGCCGAACCGGTCCCTCACGGCCTCGATGCTCGCCCGCAGAACCGTGTAAATGAACGGGAGCTGCTCGGACACGATCATCTGCCATTCGTCGTAGAGCTTCTTGCGTTTGGCCGGGTCCAGCTCCTGAACCGCCTGCTCAAAAATATCGTCAATGCGCGCTTCCCACGCCGTGGCCGGCTTCTTCTGCCGCGGATACCACATGTGAAGCTGCCCCGAGGAACGCCACACGTTCTGCCCGAAATGCGGCTCCGGCCCGCCCGTCAACCCCAGCAGCACGCAATCCCACCCCACCCCCGTGTCCAGCTTCGTCGTCAGCAGGTTGAACTCCAGCAGCACCGGCTTCACATCCATCCCCACCTTGCGCAAGTCCTCCGAAATCATCCCCGCCAACTGCTCGCGCACCTTGTTGCCGCTGTTGGTCAGGATCAAGAACCGCAGCGGATTGCCCTTCGCGTCTTCCAGAACGCCGTCCTTGTTGCGGTCCGCAAAGCCCGCCTCGGCCAGCAGCGCCTTGGCCTTGTCCGGGCTGTAGGGGTACTTCTTCACGTTCGGGTTGTAGAAATACCCCTCCCGCGGACTCATGGGCCCGTCCTGGACATAGCCCAGCCCCGACATGGCCACGCGGATCATGCTGGTCCGGTTCATCGCGTGCGCCACCGCCTGCCGGAACCGCACGTCCGAGAACCACCCCAGCTTCACCGGGTCCACCAGCGGCTGGCCGTCCGACGGGTTCTTCTCCGGGTTCAGGTTGAAGAGCAGAAAGCTGCTGCCATACGCCGGCCCCAGCCGGTACAGCGTGTAGCGGCCCGCCTCGGCGCGCTTGGACATGTCGTAAAACTCCTGCCCGCGCACCGCGTACTCGTCAATCTCTCCGCTGTCGAACTTCAACCGCGCCACGTCCTCGTTCTGCACGATAAGGTACACCAGCTCCTCGATGTACGGCAGGCGCTGCCCCGCCGAGTCCTTGCGCCAGTAATGCGGGTTCCGCCTCAACGTCACGCGCTGGCCCGCCAAATACCGGCTCAGCATGTACGGCCCCGTCCCCACGATCTCCTTGGGATCCGTGTCCAGCCCCCACGCCGACGCGAACTTTCCCTCGTTCACCAGCTTTTCCAGCTTATGCTTGGGCAGAATCTCCGTGCCCACCGCCATCAGGAACGGCGCGTATCGCGTCGGCGTCACGAACTGCACCGTGTGCGGGTCCACCGCCGTCACCTTGGGGAACTTGCCGCCCACGGACAGCACATCCCGCGATGAGTTCGGGTGGTCGTCGTTGTCGATCAGCCGCGTATACGTGAAAACCACGTCCGCGGCCGTGAACGGCGCCCCGTCGTGCCACGTCACGTCCTTGCGCAGGTAAAAGGTCCACGTCAGCCCATCCGCCGACGTCTCCCACTTCTCCGCCAGGTTCGGCTCCACCTGCCCCGTGATGCCGTTCACCCGCGTCAGCCCCTCGAACACCGCGCTCGTAATGGTCGTCGTCGAGACCTCTTTGGCCATGATAGGGTTGAAGGACTTGGGGTCCGCAATGGTCGCCAGACGCAAAACCCCGCCCACCTTGCCGGCCACGGGCTTGTACTTCGCGCCATCCTGCGGCCCGTAGATCGTCTGCGCCCAAGCCGCGCCCGCCGCCATCAAGGCTAGACACGCCCGGAAAAACGTCGCATGCAGGCCCATGACCTCAGCGCCTCCAGAAGGCTCCAAAAACGGCTCCGGCTCGCGCTTGATTGCGCAAACAGCCGCACATCTGCGCAATCAAGCACACCCGGCGCAACCTTTTGCCCATTCCAACTCGAGCGCGCCGCCGTGCCATGTTTGGTTGCGCAAATCGGCGCGCCGATCTGCGCAACCAAGCGCTAATTGACCTCACGCCCCCCGGCCGGCGGCTGGACACCCCGCCCCCCCCGGCCCCCCGGCCGAGCCGGCGGGGGCGCAGGCGCTTCCTTGGGCTGAACGGCCGCCGGCGCCGCGGCCGGCGCCGGCGCGGCCTTGGGCTTCGCTTCCCCCGCCGGCGCCGCGTCCTCCGCGGGCTTGGCCGCCTCTTCCTGGGGACCGCCCGCGTACTCGCCCTTGTGCTGCTCGTACCACTCCCGCGCCCGGTCCAGCGCCGGCCTCAGCTCCCACGACACCAGTTTCGTAAACCCAAAGTCCTGGCCCACCACCTTCTCCAGCGCGATCCCCGCGCTGCGAATCTCCAACACCACCGCCGTCTGCTCCATCTCCTGCCCACGAATAATCACTTCCGAACGCCGCGACGTACTATAGTCCGCTTCCGTGATCGGCCGCTTGTACCTGCGCGCTTCCACCGGCGCCGCCTCCGTCGTTGCGGCGGCTTCAACGCCCTCCATGCCAGGTCGCGCGGCCGCGGCCTTGGGCTTCGCTTCCGCCGCCGGCGCCTTCTCCTCTTCCTCCAACACCCACATCTCCGCCTTCAGGCGCAGGTACTCCTCCGTCCGCCGCACAAGGCACATCGCCAGCCACGGCGCCGCCGCCTTGATCTGCCTCGCCCCGCAAGCGTCACAGCCCAGGATGCGCACAGGATACGGCTGACGCGCGCCCAGGCTCTTCAGCGCCCACTCCTCAAACTCCTTTTCGCTCAGCGCCTTGGACCGCAACAAGCCGTAATAGCCCCAATAGGCCACGCCCGGAGAACTGTCGCCGGCCGCCTGCTTGAGTTGAGCCGCCATTTCGGCCGCGCCGTTCTTCTCCGCGATCAGCGCCAGCACCATCGCCCCAGCCAAGCGAAGCTGCGCGTCCTCTTCCTTCAGCAGCGCCTCCATCGCCGGAACCGACTGCGCCCCCAACGCCACCAACTCGTCAAACGGCGCGCGATTCGGGTCTTCCGCGCGCAACGCCTCGCGCAACTGCAGCGCCAGCGCCTGGGCGCCTCCCGCCGGCGCGGCCGGCTGCGCCTGCGCCACGGCCGCGGCCAGCGCCACCCCAAGCCCCCACCCTATGCAGCGACGCAGCATGGACTCCCTCCGTTCGCGCCGGCCGAGCCCGGCCGCCTGTCCCACTCTCTGAACTGACAACACTAGCGAATGAACGCGACTATAGCAGCGCCCCACCGCCAGTGTCAAGCCGCCCCCCCCAAACCCCCAGCATCCCGGCCATTCCCGCGGCATGTTCGCGCATCGCGCCCCTGGCGGCAAACAAGAGTTGACCGCGCTTCACCGCAAGACTACCATGCCCGGGTCGGCCGCGCCCCCGGTCCTTCGACGGCTCATCCACGCGCCGCCTGCGCCGCCGACGACTCGTGAAACGCGATCACAAGGAACACCCATGTCAACCTCCGCCTCCTCGTCCCCCCTCTGGCTGGCTGGTTTCGCCCACGCCGACATCACCCCCCGCGAGCCCATGTGGATGGGCGGCTACGGCGCCCGCAAGAAACCCTCCGAAGGCGTCGCCTATCCGCTCATGGCCAAGGCCGCCCTCTTCCAGCGCCCCGGCGGCCTCCCCGCCCTCATCCTCTCCGTAGACCTCATCGGCGTGGACAAACCTTTCGCCGAGACCGTCTTCGAAGGCATCGCCGCCCAAACCGGCATACCCCGCCAGCGCGTCATCATCAACGCCTCCCACACCCACGCCGGCCCCGTCTTCGGCCTCGACTACCCCCGCGTCTACGACCAGGACCCCCACACCGGCGCCGTGGCCCGCTACAACGCCTTCCTGCGCGAGCGCCTCATCCAAGTCGCCGTCCAAGCCAAAGCCAGCCTCGCCCCAGCCTCGCTGTCCTGGGGAACAGGCTCCGCGCCCTTTGCCATGAACCGCCGCAAACCCACCCCTGGCGGCGTCGTCAACGCCCCCAACCCCCGCGGCTACGTGGACCGCAGCGTGCCCGTCCTGCGCGTGCTGGCCAGCGACGGCCGGCCCCGCGCCGCCCTCTTCGGCTACGCCTGCCACAACACCACCGTCGGCCCCGACAACTACGGCTTCTCCTCCGAATACGCCGGATTCGCCCAGCGCCTCGTCGAGAGCCGCCTCCGCGTCCACGCCCAGTTCATCATGGGCTGCGGCGCCAGCGCCAACCCCTATCCGCGCGGAACCTTCAACCTCTGCCGACAGCACGGCGAGTCCCTCGGCGCCGAGGTCTGCCGCCTGTGGGACCAGGAGCTGGCGCCCGTCGCCGGCCCGCTCAACATCGCCTTCGATCACGTGGACCTGCCCATCGAGCCCCCCCCCGCCCCACCCCAGCTCGACGCCCTGCGCGCCGCCTCCCCCTCCGAAGCCGCCATCGCCGGAAAAATCCAAAAGCTCCTCGACTCCGGCCGCCCCTGGGCCACGCGCTACACCACGCCCCTCGCCGTGTGGCAGTTCGGCCAGGACCTTACCCTCGTCCGCCTCTCCGCCGAAGTCATCGGCGAGTACATCCCCCTCATCGAGCGCGCCCTCGGCCCCCTCAACCTCTGGATCGCCGCCTACTGCGACGACTACTTCGGCTACCTCCCCACCGCCCAAGCCCACGACGACGGCGGCTACGAAGCCCGCGACTTCATCACCGGCTGCGGCTTCCTCGCCCGCGAAGTGGAGACCGTCGTGCTGGACAAACTCCGCGTCCTGGCGCGAAAGGCCGGCCGCATCTCCCCCGCGCTCTAACGGCCCGTTGAAAAAGACACCGCGTCGGCGGGGACATGGCGCCTCAGCCCGCTAACGGCGGGATCGCAACGTGTCCCCGGAACACAAAACTTGCGTCTCAGCAAAGAGTTGGCTTTGGCCCTGCGCTGTCCCAGAAATCCAAGTCATTTCTGGGACACGACACCAGCCACTCGTCAAAACCCCCGCGCCCCTCTCCCCCTGGCAGAGGACAAGTGAGGCCCGACGCGGAACGGCCTCAAGCCCTTGCATACCCCCTCACACCTCCGTCAGCGTGTACTTCCGCGTCCCCAGCCCCATCTCCTCCGCATACCGCATGGTCAACTCGCTGTCATGCTCAGGATACAGCGCGCGAAACTTGTCCTCCCCCGGCCCGCCCTTCCCCCAGTCGCACGACGCCAGCCCCTGCCCCTGCCGCACGAGATCAAACGTCGCCTGCTCGATCGCCACCGGGTCCCGGCTGCACAAAACGCCGATGTCCTGGATGATCGGCGGGTCGCTCACCCCGCACAAACACCCCGGCGTCACGTCCAGCAGATACGCGAAGAACAGCGACTTGTCCTTCTTGCCCTTCAACGCCGCGGCCGTATACTCTACGATCCGCTCCTGCAACGCCCCCGGTTCGTCGCCCCAGCGGATGGATATCGCCCGGCGCGGACACGTCACCGTGCACTCCCCGCAGCGGATGCACTTGCGCCCGTCAATCACCGCCTTGCCCTTCGACATGCGGATGGCGTTCACCGGGCAGTAGCGCACGCACACCGCGTCGCCTTCACACTTTTCCGGGTCCACCTTGGGCGGATCCTTCTGGCTGTGCATCTCCTGCTTGCCCGCGCGGCAGCCAAGGCCCATGCCGATGTTCTTGAACGTGGCCGCCATGCCCGTGGCCAGGTGGCCGTGCGCGTGCGCCAGGCTGATCAGCGCGTCCGCGTGCGCCACCTCCGCGCCGATGCGCGCCGCCTTCAACCGCTTGCCGTCAATCGGCACGGACACGTAGCTCTTGCCCCGCAACCCGTCCGCGATGATCAACGGCGCCTCGACCACCGCATACGAAAACCCGTTCAGAATCGCCGTCTCCAGGTGATCCACCGCGTTGGCCCGCCCGCCCGCGTAAAGCGTATTCGCATCCGTCAGAAACGGCTTCGCCCCGCGCGCCTTCACCTTGCGCACCACCTCGCGCACCAGCGGCGGACGCAGATACGCCGTGTTCCCCACCTCGCTGAAACTCAGCTTGATCGCCGTCAGGTCCCCCTTGGCGAAAAGGTCCTTGCCCCCCGCCTCGTCAAACAGCTTCCGCGTCTGCGCCAGCAAATCCTTGCGCGTCCGGCTGATCTCCGCCGACGCGAAAAACACCTCGCTCGCCATCGCTCGCCTCCCACCCCTCCACCTCGTTCGCCGTTCTTCCATCCCTTTCTCGCGGCCCCGCTCGCCACCCCCCTCAGCGGTTCGTCCGCCGTCGCCGTTCGCCCTTCCTCCCGCCGTTCTTCGTGCCCTTCGTGTCCTTCGTGGTTTCCCCGCCGTTGTCGCCCGCCGTTCTCCCGTCCCTTCCGTCCCTTTCTGGTTGCCCCCCTACTCCCCTCCAAGGAACGCCTGCGCGTTCCCCCACAGCATGGCCTCTCGCTGCTCCGGCGAAAAGCCCCCCGTCTTCACCAGGTTCAGCATGGACGACGGCGTCTGCAGAGGCCACAAGCTCGCATACACGATCCTCTCCGCGCCCACCGCCTCCACCAGATCGTTCAGCCCGAACAGCATAGCGCGCATCCGCGACCAATCCACCCACGCCTGCTCCCGCGCCTTCAGCGCCGCCGCCACCTGCCGCGCCGCGCCGATCTCCATCCCCATCACCGCCACGCGAACCCCCTGCGACTCGCCCAGAAACGCCTCCACCTCCTGCGCCGCAACCGGCGCAAACAAACGCATCCAGTGCATCCGCTCGTCCTGAAGCCGCACGTGCATCGCCACGGCCAGGCCCATCTGCCGAGCCGCCGCCAGCAACTCCTTCACCCCCGCCGACCCCAAAGCGTACCCGTGATAGCCAGGGATCAGCCGCACGCCTTGAACCCCGAGCTCCTTCACCCCGCGCTCCAGGTCCTTCTCCCACCCGGGAAAACCCGGGTTCAAGGCCAGGAACTGGACCAGCCACGACCGGCCCGCGATCTCCCGCGCCACCCGCCGCGCGCCCTCAAATCCATCTTCCCAAAAGACCTCCTCGAACCCCGACACCGCCGCACGCCGCACGCCCTGCTGCGCCGCCATGGCCGACAGCGCGTCCACCCCGCTCGCCGGCAGCGACCGGAACGGCCACTGCCCCAGAAAACAGCCAAGGTCCGCGATCATGGCATCAGCTCCTTGGCGTTGCCATAGAGAATGCGCGCCTTGTCCTGCGCCGGAACGAGCGCGTCCTGAACCTTGCCCAGGTTGAAGGCCACCCCGTTGTCCGAGCCGAAGATCACCCGCCCGGTTCCCAGCTCCCGAACAGCCGTCTCCACCATCCCCGCCTCGCAGTAAGAACCGCTGATGTCCGTTGACACGTTCGGCGTGGCGCGGATCGCCCACACCCCCCGAATGTAGTCGCCCGCCACGTGCGCCATCACGATCTTCGCCTCCGGGTAGCGCCGCGCCAGCGCCGCCACGTCCTCGGGCGTAGACTCGTCCTTCTGGTTGCCCGTCGCCTTGCAAAAGGCGTGCTGCAGCACGGGAATCCCCAGATCAATGGTCTTCTCAATCACGGGAAACACGCACGTCTCCGTGCACCGCGCCGCCACCCACAGCTTCACCATGCGCATCCCCAACTCGTGGTAACACCGGTCCAACTCGTCCAGCGCCCACTGCCCCAGCCGGGGGTTCAGCACGGCCTGTCCCCGCAGCTTGCCGCCCGACCGTTTGTTCCACGCCGCCACGATGTCGTTGCCCTGCCGGACCTGCTCCGCCGTCGGATGCGTGCCCCACAAATGGCTCACCGCAATGTACTCCACGTCGAACATCTCCGCCTCGCGCAGCATCCCCTCCGCGCAAGCGTCCTCGCGCCCCTCCCACAGATGCGCGTGCAGGTCGATGATCCTCTCCGGCGCCAATCTCATGTTGCCG
>CAYYEE010000069.1:0-13468 GCA_964470775.1 uncultured Planctomycetota bacterium
GTCACCTCACCAGGAACATGGCCAGCGCGGCCAGCGCCGTGGCCACCACCAGCAGCCGCGGCACGCGGATCAGCCGCAAGCGCGCCATGATGGACTCGACCACCCCGGCGGCCACGGCCACCACCGCCAGCCCAGCCAGCCCCACCAGCGCGTCCACCCACCACCGCCCCGTGTTCACCGGCGCCACCAGCCCGGCCAGCAACAGGCCCAGCGTCCACATCTTGAGCGCGGCGGCGTAGAGAATGAGGCCCAGGTCCGGACCGCCGTGGTCGAGGACCATCACCTCGTGGATCATGGTGAGCTCAAGGTGCGTGTTGGGGTCGTCCACGGGAATGCGGCAGTTCTCGGCCAGAAACACGACGAACAGCGCGGCCGCGGCCAGGGCCAGCGCCGGGCCGGTCTCGGCCCACTTGGCCGCGCTCACCGCGGGCAGCATCGTGGAAAGCGACAGGCTGTCCGTTTCGCGGCACACGACCACGAGCGCCAGGAACAGGGCCGGCTCGGCCAAGGCGGAGAAAGCGGCTTCGCGGCTGGCGCCCATGCCCTCGAAGGCGCTGCCTGTGTCCAGCGCCGCGAGAATGGTGGCGAAGCGCATCATGCCGAAGACGTAGCAGAAGAGCACGAGGTCGCCGGGGAAATGGAGCAACGCGGGCGCGCTGCCCAGCGGCGCCACGGCCAGCGCCACGGCCGCGCACGCCAGCCCGGCGGGCGGCCCCAGGCGGAAGACCCACGTCGTGGTCTGGCTGTACGTGGCGCCCTTGCCGAAGAGCTTCCAGAGGTCGTAGTAGAGCTGCGCCACGGGCGGGCCCTGGCGTCCGGCGAAGAAGGCCTTGACCTTGTTGATGATGCCCGGCAGCAACGGCGCCAGGGCCAAGGCCAGCAGAAAATGAACAAGCGGCGCGACGGTCATCTCAGTTTCCACAGAAGCAGAAGCAGCGCCGTAAGCGCCACATAGAGCACATAGACCTGGACACGGCCCTGCTGCACCCACCGAAGCCGGCTGAAGAACCGCGCCGCGCCGGCGAACGCCGGGCCAAACACGCGCTCGAGGAACAGGTCAGGCGTGTGGGAGTGGAAGGACGACTCTTTGGGGAAAAGGCCCTCGGGCGGCGTGACCTTGGCGCGCGTGGGCAGCAGCGCGCCAAAGGCGCGGATCATGGGGTGCGCGAACGAGGACGCGGTGTATTGCATGCGCGCCGTGGGCCGGGCATAGCCGCAGTCCCACGTCACCGTGCGCTCCACGCCGCGGCCGCGCAACAGCCATCCGCGCCACAACCACAGCCCCCCCGCCAAGACCGCCAGCGTGGCCGCGGCGGCCGACACGCGCGCCAGCAGCGCGGACGCCTGGGCCAGCGCGGCCACGGCCTCGCCCGGCGCCGGCGCCAGCACGCGCGCGGCCGGCGCCACCAGCTCTAGCGCCAGCGGCGAGGCCAGCCCGATCAGCGCGCAGGCCAGAGCTAGGATCAGCATGGACGCGCGCATCAGCCAGCCCGCCTCATGCGCCCGGGCCGCTTCCTCCGCGCGCGGCTCGCCCAGGAAGACCATGCCCGCGGCCTTGGCAAAGCAAGCCAGGGCCAAACCGCCGATGAGCGCCAGGGAGAGGATGACCACGATGGCCGGCGCGGCCTGGGCCGCTTCCAGCCCGGCGGAACGAAACGCGCCCACGTAGATGAGGAACTCGCTGATGAACCCGTTGAACGGCGGCAGCGCGCTGATCGCCGCCGCGCCCACAAAGAAGCAGGCGCCGGTCCACGGCATGCGCTTCATCAAGCCGCCCATGCGATCCATGTCGCGCGTGCGCGTGGCGTGCAGCGCGGCGCCCGCGCCCAGGAACAGCAGACCTTTAAACAGCGCGTGGTTGAGGACGTGAAGCAGCCCGCCCGCAAAGCCCAGCGCCGCCACGGTGGGCGACCCATAGCTGACGCCCAGCAAGCCCACGCCCAGGCCCAGCGCGATAATGCCGATGTTCTCCACGCTGTGATAGGCCAGCAGCCGCTTGAGGTCGTGCTGGGCCAAGGCGAACAGCACGCCCCACACGCCCGACACCGCGCCGATGGCCACCAGCGTCCACCCCCACCACGGCGGCGGCGCCCCAAACCACGTCAGCGCGCGCGCCAGGCCGTAGACGCCGGTCTTGATCATGACGCCGGACATGACGGCGGAAACGTGGCTGGGCGCGGCGGGGTGGGCCTCGGGCAGCCACACGTGCAAAGGAATGAAGCCCGCCTTGGCGCCGAAACCGAGCACGGCCAGGAGGAACAGCAGCCCCGGCGCGCCGCCCGCCGTGAAGCCGGAGAAGTCCGTGCCGCCCGAAGCGCCGCCGAGCAGCAGGAACATGGCCAGCAGCGGCAACACGCCCAGATGCGTGGCGATAAGGTAGATGCGGCCGGCGCGGCGCGCGTCCTCGCGCTCGTCCTCGAACACGACCAGAAAGAACGACGCCAGCGCCATGATCTCCCACGCCATGAGGAAGAGCACGCTGTCGGCCGCGGTGAGCACGAGGGTCATGCTGGCGGCGAGAAGGTTGAAGAACATCCACGACGGCCCCAGACGACGGCCCGCGTAGGAGCGCATGTAGCCCGCGCCGTAGACGGCGGCCAGACCGCACAGAAAAAGCGTGGCCGCGACGAAGAACGCGGACAAGGCGTCCATTTGCAGACACAGGCGGCCGATGGGCAGAGACCACGCCAGGTCGAGCCGCCACGCGGCGCCGCTGAGCAAACAGCCGAACGCGGCGAACAGCCCAGCCACCGCGCCCGCCACGGCCCCGCCCGCGCCCACGGCGCTGGACCAGCGCGGCGAGGCGATGAACAACGCCGCCAGCCCCGAGGCCGCGAACAGAACGATGGCGATGGGAACAAGCATCATGGCGCTGGCGCTCCGTCAGTGGCTTCGGGCCCGCTCGGCCCGGGCGGCCGCTTCAAGAATCTCCGGCGCAGGCGCCTGCCTGGCCAGAAGGGCCCTGAACCCCTCGTCGGCCACCACGGCGGCCAGGCGGGAAAGGAAAGTGACATGCACGCGCTGGTTGGGCGTAATCGCCAGAAAAAGCGCCCGCGCGGGCTCGCCGTCAGGCGCGCCATAGTCCACGGGCTGCGCCGGGAAGAACAACGCGGTCATGGGCAGCGCGCCGGGCAGAATGACAGGATGGCGCACGTGCGGGATGGCGATGCCGCCGCCCACGGCCGTGGAGCCCAGACGTTCGCGGGCGATGAGCATCTCCGTCAGCAAGCCGCGATCCGCGTCCTCCGGCAGCGGCAGCAGCTCCACCATGCGGGTGAGCAGCTCGGCCGTGTCATTGCCAGCCACGCCGTAATGCACCCCGCCGCGCTCGAGCGAAGCGGCCACGCTGTGGACGTCGGCGCTCTCGCCGCCAAACGCGCCAGGCGGAACCTCGATGCGGCGAGCCGTGGCCCACTCGAGCAACTCGGCCGGGCTGATGCGATAGGCGCCCTGCACCCGCTGGGCGGGCAATCCGGCGCTCTCGATCCAGCGCAGAACCGTCCCCTCGGAGACCTTAAGAGCGGCCGCCGCGTCACGCAAAGAAAGCTGCATATAGAACGGGGGCTCCGACAAGTACCTTCTGGGGTGAGACGCTGCCCCTGCGGGAGAATAAGTCACGACCTGCAAAGAACAGTGTACCCGATCCGAACGGCGGCGTCAATGGCGCGGAGAGGCCAGGGATCAGGTGTTGTCCTTGAACCACTTGAGCAGATCGGCGGCTTCCTTCTCGGTCTCGATGCCAGAGACGATGTAGTAGACCTTTTCGTGGCGCAGTTCGCGGTGCAGGAACTTGACTTCGTCAACCGTGCCGCGCAGTTCCAGTCCCTTGCCGCGGGCTTGGAAGGCCTTGAGCGTGTCGAGCCACTTGACCTGGGGGCCGGCGCCTGCGCCTTGGACCCACTGGATGACGGCGATGTTCTTGATGGCGCACACATCGTCCATGTGGGGCAGGGCGTTGGGGCCGTCATAGTGGTAGATGACGTGGTCGAGGCTGGCGGCCTCGCGCTCGAGGGCGGGGATCATGAAGCGCCGGCCCATGGCCGGGCTGATCATGCAGGCGAAGTCGCACTGGAGCACGGCGAAGCGCTTGCGGCTCCACGCGGGGATCCATCCGCTGGCGCCGGCGCTGGCCATGTTTCCGGCTTCGTAGGTCCCGTCATAGAGCGTTTCAAACGCGTCCACGATGCCCTTGAGCGCGGCGTCAATCTTTTCCGGGACTTCGGCCAAGTCCATGCAGAGCCGCTCGGGCGAGCGCATGGCGGAAAGCGCGTCGAGGTTGCCGTGGAAGTCCTGCTGGCCAAGGAGGAAGCGGCCTTTGGCGACGGCGGCGGCGGCGCGGTAATACTCGAGCAGGCTCTGCCAGGTCTTGTTGGCGGGGTTGAAGCGCAGGGGCAGGACGGCGTCCCAGTCTTCGACAAAGGGCTCGGCCCAGTTGGTGTGGTCGCTGTCGGGCGAGGTGTGAAGCTCGGCGCCGAAGAAGGCGGCGTACTGGTCGGGCCCAAAGCCGGGCTGGAACAGGGGCGGCAGGTCGCCCAGAAAGAGGCGCGTTTCGGCAAAGGCGTCGAACATCTCGGCGGCCTGGCGGAAGCCGTGGACGAACCCGGCGAGCTGGCCGGGCCGGGGCCGCTCCGGCGCGCCAGGTTTGGGCACGCTGATCAGCACAGGCGGCCGTTCGAGGATTTCGCCCTCCCAGAAAGCGTCCCACCGCTTGGTGACTTCGTCCCAATCAGGCTTGTGGAAAAGGGGCATGTCAAGGTTCCTGGTTCTATGGATAAGCGGAGGTTGCGAGCGGGCATGATAGCCGGGCTTTTGCCACGGCGCAAGGGGTGGGGCTGCCGGCCAGCTCCGGCGTGACTGACTGGCCAAACCCGTCCGACGATGGAGGCTGCCGCTCAGCAGCCGGCCTTGGCGGCCTGGCGCAGACCTTCCAGCGACCACGCGGCCAGGCGGGCGCGCTGGGCCAGGGGCCCGCGCGTGGAGCCCAGGACTCTGGCGGCGAGGCGCAGGGCGAACGCGGCGAGCGCGAGCCGGACGCGGCGCGCCAGGCGCAACCGCCCCGCGCGGGCCGGGCCAAGCGCGTCGCGCAGCCAGAGGTCATGCGCCGCCTCCCAGCGCAGCCGGCGCTTGCGGGTGGCGTCCATGGGCGGCCGGTCGCTGAGCAGGTACGCGGCCAGGTCCACGCGAAGGCTGAGGCGCCACCCCCGCCGGCGCGCGGCCAGGGACCAGCGCGCGTCGTCGAAGCGGAAGGCGCCGTCCAGCGGCCAGGGACCGATCTCCAACGCAGCCTCGCGGCGGACCAGGGCGCAGTCCATGGGCAGCCAAAGGGCCAGGCGGGGATTGGGCCGCCGCGGCGGCGGCGTGCCCAGGGCGGCCCGGCGCAAGGAGGGAGGGCGGAGTTCGATGGGCAAAGGCGCGCCGCCTTCGGTGAGGGGGAAGACAGCGGTTGCGGCCAGGCGCGGGTCCTGGTCCATCTGGCTGGCCAGGTCCTCGACCACGCAAGGCGCCACGACCACGCCGGGCGCGAGGAGCAGCACGTAGTCGGTCGCGGCCGCGGCGAGGGCGGTGTTCTTGGCCGACGCGAGCGAAGGCGCGCATGGCCGCACGGACAGGCCAGACTCGAAGGCGGCGGCCGGCCCCACGCCAAAGACGCCGGCGACGCGCGGCAAAGGACGGGAGCGAAGCACGCGCAGCGTCTCGGCGGCCTGGGGGCAGGGGCCGGGCGCCAGCAGCGCGACGCTGACGCTGGGAAGGGGCTGTGCGCTCATGCTGTGGCCTTGGGGCGCGGCTCCAAAGACTTCGAGGACGACGTCCCGTCGCACTCGTCCATAGGGTCTATCACGGCGCCGGGGCGCCAGCCTTGGCGGTCCCAGCCCCAAACTCAATGAGCGGCGCCAACGCCTCGGCCGCGGCCGGGGTCAGCTTGGCGGCGGCGCGCAGGTCCTGGATGTCCTTGAGCGGGCCATGGTCGCGGCGCCATTCCAGAATCTGGGCGGCGCGGCGCGGACCCAGGCCGGGGAGCAGCCGCAGCTCGGCCTCAGCCGCGGCGTTGACGTCCACTTTCCACGCGGCCCGCGCCGCGGCGTGGACAACGCTGGGCGCGGGGTCAGGCTGGGCAAGGATGGCGGCGCCCGCGGCGATGAGCACGGCCAGAACGAGCAGCAGGCTCCACTCCACCCGGCGTCCGCGGTCCGGGCGCGGGCGCCCTTGGGCGGATGGATCAGATGTCAAGTTCGCGCACATCCAGGGCGTGCTGTTCGATGTAATCGCGCCGGCGGGCCACGTCTTTGCCGGCGAGGATGGTGAAGATGCGGTCGGCTTCGACGGCGTCGCCCATCTTGACGCGGAGCATGGTGCGCGTGCCGGGGTCGAGGGTGGTGACGGCGAGCTCGTCGTAGTCCATTTCGCCCAGCCCCTTGTAGCGCTGGACATCGAGTCCGGCGCGGCCGACCTCGCGCAAGGTGGGCAAAAAGCCGGCCGGGCTCCACACGGGCCAGACCTTGTCCTCGACAACCAGGGTGACCGGAGCCTTCTCGGCCGGCTCGTCTTTGCGCTGGTCGCGCGTGGCGAACAAAGTGTCGGGGCCAAAGCCGAACTTGGCCAGCGCGTTGAGGGCGGCTCGGATGTCGTCGCGCTCGTGGAACTCGACGATCTTGACGCTGGCGCGGCTGGCGCCATTGCCTCCGGCGCGGCCCGGCCCGGCGCCATTGCCGTTCCCGCCGCCATCGTCGTCCACAATCTCCTTTTCGCCGGCGCTGAGAAAGCGCTTCAGGTCCTGCTCGGTGTAGAAGACGTGGTGGCCGCCGTTTTCGCTGACGCGATAGAGGGGAAGCTCGGCTTTGTCCGAAGCGGATTCGAGGTACTCCTTGAGGCTCCACTTGCGGCGGCGCATGAGGCGTTCCAGCTCCTCGAACCGGCTGCACGCGGCGGACAGGGCGGTGACGTCCGCCGGCGAAAGCCGGCGCCGCTTGCCGCTGGCGTCCGTGGCTTCCACCGCGCCCTCGTCCAGGGCCAGCTCGATAAGTTTCTGCTGGAACTGGCGGTCGTCGTAGAGATACTCCTGGCGCTGCTTGCGGCGGATCTTGTACAGCGGCGGCTGGGCCACGTAGATGCGGCCCTGCTCGATGAGCTGGGGCATCTGGCGAAAGAAGAAGGTGAGCAGCAGCGTGCGGATGTGGGCGCCGTCCACGTCCGCGTCGGTCATGATGATGATCTTGCCGTAGCGCAGCGAGCCGGTGTTCATCTCCTCGCCCACGCCGACGCCCACGGCGCTGATGAGCGTGCGGATTTCCTCGTTGGCCAGGACCTTGTCGAGGGTTGTCTTTTCGACGTTGATGACCACGCCGCGCAGGGGCAAGATGGCCTGGAAGGAGCGATCGCGGCCCTCTTTGGCCGTGCCGCCGGCCGAGTCGCCCTCCACCAGGAAGATCTCGGTGCTTTCGACGTCGCGGCTGGAGCAATCGGCCAGTTTGCCCGGCAGGCCGCCGCCGGACAACATGCCTTTGCGCCGGGCCAGGTCGCGGGCCTTGCGGGCGGCTTCGCGCGCGCGGGCCGCGTCGTAGGCTTTGGCGCAGATGCTCTTGGCCGTGGAGGGGTGCTCTTCGCAATAGGTGGCCAGGGCTTCGTTGGTGAGCGATTCGACAATGCCCTGGATGTCGCGGTTGCCGAGCTTGGTCTTGGTCTGGCCTTCGAACTGGGGGTTGGGCAGCTTGACGCTGACCACGGCGGTGAGGCCTTCGCGGTAATCGTCGCCGCTGAGCTGCTCGCCTTCCTTTTTGAAGACTTTCTGTTCGCGGCCGTAGTTGTTGAAGGTGCGCGTCAACGCGGAGCGGAAGCCGCTGAGGTGCGTGCCGCCTTCGTGGGTGTGGATGTTGTTGGCGAAGGACAGGACCATCTCGTTGTAGCCGTCGTTGTACTGCAGCGCGGCCTCAAACAGGATGCCGCCTTCGGCTTCGCGGGTGATGTGGATGACATCGTTGTGGATGACGTCCTTTTCGCGGTTGAGGTGCTGCACGAAGGCCTTGAGGCCGCCCTTGTACTGGAAGGCGTCGGTCTTGTCGGAACGGTCGTCCTGAATGGTGATCTTGAGGCCGCTGTTGAGAAAGGCCAGTTCGCGCAGACGGTTGGCGATGCGGTCAAAGTCGAAGTCGACCGTGTCGAAAATCTGGGCGTCGGGCTTGAACGTGACCTTGGTGCCCACGAGCTTGGTCTTGCCCCGGCGCTCGACCGGCGATACGGGCACGCCGCGGCGGTATTCCTGGAAGTAGACCCATCCGTCCTTGCGGACTTCGACGGTGAGCCACTCGCTGAGCGCGCACACGCACGACACGCCCACGCCGTGCAGGCCGCCCGCGACCTTGTAGGTGTTGTTGTCGAACTTGCCGCCCGCGTGCAGCGTGGTCATGACCACTTCGAGAGCGGACTTGCCGGTCTCCTCGTGCGTATCTACGGGGATGCCGCGGCCGTCGTCGGTGACGGAGCAACTGCCGTCGGCGTTGAGGCGGACCGCGATGTTCTGGGCAAAGCCGGCCAGGGCTTCGTCCACGCTGTTGGCCACAACCTCTTCGACAAGGTGGTGCAAGCCGCGAACCGTAGTGTCGCCGATGTACATGGCGGGCCGCTTGCGCACGGCTTCGATGCCGCCGAGAATCTTGATGTTCTTGGCGGTGTACTCATTCCTGCCGGCGCTGTTTTCCGCGGCCGCGACGTCCTGCGTCTCTTTAGTCTCTTTCTCGCTCAAAGCTGCCCAGTCTCAACACAATGCGCTCGATGAAGGGCTTGGCGATCTCCGCCTGAAGCGCCTTCAGGAACTGGCGTTTGCGAAACTCCAACTCGTGCAGCAGCGGCGCGGAGGCGACCTCCACCTCCAAAACGCCTGACCGCACGCGCACGATGCGCGTCTGCGCGGCGCGCTCTCCGACCGCGCGCGTCCATGCCTCATGCACCTCGGGCCGCTTCATCCTCTCGGCGAGTCCAGAGCGCTTGAAGTGCTCTTTCAACACCTCGCCCAAGGGATGGATCCATGAACTCCCGCCCTCAAGGTATCTTTCGAGTCCACGGTCCACGAGAATGGCGTCCTGCAGAGCCGCCGCGGCGGCGGATCAATCGGTGATGGGCATGGTCAGATACAGGTAGTCGGACCCGTCGCGGATGATGGCCGCGGTCACCGAATCGCGGAGCTCCAGCTTGACCCCGACGTCGCCCAATGTCTTGAGGGCTTGTTCCAGAAAGTCGGGGTTGAGGGTGATGTGGGCCTGATCGCCGGCGTACTCCACGGCGATCTCGACGCGCGACTCGCCGCCCCTGGACGAGGCGGACGTGAGCACCATCCGTCCCGGCTCCAGCTCGATCTTGACGGCCTTGGCTTCGTCGTTGTCCGACACCAGCGCGGCGCGGCGAACCGAGGCGGCGAAGTTGGCCGCTGACAAGTCGACCTTTTTGTCCAAGTCTTCGGGCACGACCGCGCGGAAGTTTGGAAACTGGCCCTCGACAAGCTGCGCCACAAGCTCGGCGCTGGCTGTGCGGGCAAAGATATTCCTCTCCTGCACGCGGACCTGAATGACCTCGATGTCCTTGATCATGCGCTCGATCTGCAGCGCGCCTTTGGTCGGGATGATCACTTCGCATGTAAAAGGCGCGTCTTTGTTGGCCTTGCGCTTGATCCACACCATGCGGCGTCCATCCGTGGCCACCATATCCACCTTGGACGACCCTTCCTTGGCCACAAGCAGCACGCCGTTGAGGGCATAGCGCATCTTCTCCGGCGCTGCGGCAAAGTAGCTCTTGCGGATCATCTCTTTGAGGATGACTCCCTCCATCTCCAGGGAGGCTCCATCGGGATAGGAAGGGAGGCTCGGAAACTCGTCGCTGCTGTCGCCCAAAACGCGGAACCGGTTAGAGGCGGAGCGGATGACGCAATTGGGTCCATCGCTCTCGAAGTGCACCTTGTCGTCAGCCATCTCGCGGACGATGGAGGCGACGCGCGCGGCGGGAAGGATGATTTCTCCGGGCTCTTCCACATCCGCGCCGCTGAGGCGGTACTTCATGCCTATTTCAAGGTCCGTAGCGAGAAGGAGGATTTCTTCCTTGGTGGCGACGATTTTGACGGCTTGGAGAACGGGCTTTATGTGGCGGGGGTCAACGACCCCAATGATCATCTGCAGCCCTTCATTGAGAGGCGCCCTATCACAGATGAACTTCATTGATCTCGTTCTCCTCAGATATGCGTTAAATGATGGGTCTATTATAACCTAAGTCTTCATACAATTCAATGCCGACAGTTTGTGGAAAAATCGGGACAACAAAGTCACAAAACAAGTAATTTTATATAGTTGTGATAAACATTCCCGTGTTAATGCAAATGTCGTGATCCCGTCGGGGAGGTAGATATCTTGCGCAGCGGGAAGGGCATGTTGACATTGGCTTTTCTGATGGCAAAAGTTGGCGCCATTCAGGCCACAGGTTATCCAGAAGTTCGTGTCTCGTTTTCCACAGGTTGTGGACGGACGCAAGCCACTCATTGGGGTTGAGCCTTGGTGGAACTGGACTTCTCCAACTCGCTGGCAATGTGGCCCAGAGTGCGCTGCAATTCGGCGTCGGTCTTGGCCTGTTCGCGGATTTTGCTGTCCGCGTAAAGAACCGTGCTGTGGTCGCGGCCTCCAAAGTAACCGCCGATTTCTTCCAGCGAGTGGTTCGTTAAAGATCTGGCCAGATGCATGCAGAGCTGCCTGGGGAAGGCGATGGATTTGTGGCGCTTTTTGGACTGGATGTCGGTGACGCGGACGTTGAAGTACTTGGCGATAGCCTTGAGGATTTCGTCAATGGTGACGGAGCGAAGCGAAGAACCGGGCTCGTGCAGCGCCTTGCGCGCCAGTTCAAGGTCGGGCTTTTCTCCGGTGATATTCGCGTATCCCACAATCTTGGTGATGGCCCCTTCGAGTTCTCGAATGTTCGTGGTGATGCGCGACGCGACAAAGTGAATCACGTCCTGTGACAGCGACAAGCCGCGGAGTTCCGCTTTTTTCTGCAAGATGGCGACGCGCGTTTCATAGTGAGGCGGGTCCAGACGCGCCACAAGCCCGCTTTTGAAACGCGAGACCATGCGTTCCTGCAGGGCGGACATCTCGCCGGGAGGCGCGTCCGAGGTCAGCACAATCTGCTTCTGCGCGTTGTAGAGCGCGTTGAAGGTGTGGAAAAATTCCTCCTGGCTGCGCTCGGCGCGCGTCAGAAACTGCACGTCGTCTATCATCAGCGCGTCGGTCTGGCGGTAGCGCTCGCGGAACGCGAGGAGTTCGTTGCGTTGAATGGCGGAGATGAAGTCGTTGACGAACTGCTCGCACGAGAGATAGCGGATGCGGAAATTGGGGAAGCGGCCCAGCAGCGAGTGGCAGGTGGCTTGGAGCAGGTGCGACTTGCCCAGACCTACGGATCCGTGAAGGAAGAGGGGGTTGTAGGTCGTGCCCGGCGATTCGGCGATAGCGATGCACGCGGCGTGGGCGATGCGGTTGGAAGGGCCCACCACGAAGTTGCTGAACGTGTAGGAGGGGTTGATGCGGAAGCCTTGGCGCTGGGCCAAGTCGCTGGGCGTCAGCACCGTCTCCGCTGGCTTTTCCGGCTCGATGGTGATGGTCGAGTCCACCACGAGCTGCACGGGCGCGCGCTTGCCCAGCACGGACTCGGCCGCGTCTTCCATGACGCTCAGATACTTGTCGTGAAGCCAGGACTCGATGAACTCATTGGGCGCGGCGATGAGAACCAGCTCGTCCGTAGCCGCCTGAAGGCGGAGATTGCTGAACCAAGTCTGAAACTGCTGCGGTCGTATATGAAGCTGAATATTCTCAAGAAAACGCGGCCAAAACTCTTCCGTCGAAAGGCCCACCTGCGGCTCTCCAGGACTATGAGTCATTGTGGATAACTTGTTGGAAACCTGTCCGCAGACTGTCGGGGAAGGATGTGCCTCGCGACAACATAAAGCATTATATTGTAATGATTTAAGGCTATTCTACCCCCGTCTGTTTACGGACGACGGACCATCTCAGGCGACTCAGCATCGTAGCACCCGCGCAGACGAGTGTCAAATGGACGAGAGACACGATGACCGCTTTCCGTCTGACATGTTAGACATGTTGGACGGATAAGAACAGAGGCACAGTGGTTTTTTACGCGTGGCCGCAGGGCTCGTTTTTCTGGCTGTGTTTGACCACAGCCAGGTAGAAGTCCACCACAAGCCCGTGGACAAGGTGGAGCAGATAGGCCATGAGGGGCAGCACGGCAAAGAACGCGCACATGTGGAAAGGCGAATCGAAATAGGCGACTTTCGCGAACGAACGGACAATCGCTTCGCGGGTGCTGGGGTTCATGAACATCTCCGCCAGCAACCACAGCGTGCCCACCGAAAGGCCCAGCCCCAGCAGCGCCGGCGCCGCGGCCAGCACCGCGCGCACTACCATGTTGATGACGGCCAGCGCTGTTTCGGACGGCGAGGCGGCCTTTTCCGTCACGGCGAGGTTGACGGTCTCTTTGGGATTGAGCGCAAAAGCAGCCACCACGGCCATCACCAGCGACTCGGCCAGCCAAGGCCAGAAGAACTGGAGGTTCTTGCCGAGCACGGCCAGGCCAAGTCCCACGAGAACGGATGCCACCGCGCCCAGCGCCGCCAGCGCGCCCACGCAATCGAGCAGCGGACCCAGGCCCGGCGCGGCCGCTTCCTGCGCCAGCACGCGCTGGCCCGCCGTGGCGAAGCGCGCCGACACATAGTGCAGCGCAATCGAGAGCAGCAGACCGGTGAGGCCATAGGCAAGATAGGCCACGGTCTTCAACTGGAACATGGTCACCACGCCCAGGATAAACGTCAGCAAGCCCGCGGCCAGGATGGCGTGGATGCCGACAAAGGCGAGCAGATCGCGCGTCCGAGTCCAGAGCCAGGGCTTGTGGCGCAGGAAGCGGCCGAGGTCGAGCCCCCGTTCCATCAGGCGCATCAAGGGGGTGATGAACTCCTGGACTTCGGCGTGACCGTGGTCATGATCATGGTCGTGCCCGCAGCAGCAGGGAGCCGGCTCCGGAGCAGGCGGAGGCGGCGCCGGCGACGGCTGGGCTTGTGACTGGACCATTTCCGGCTCCAGACCCAGGGTCTCGTCGTGCGGGCTTGCTTCTTTGGGAACATTCTCCATGGACGCTCTCCTTGCTGGCGCGGCCGCCGGCCTGGCGGCGCTTGGGGATAATGATAAACCCCCGCGCACGAAAAGCAAGGGCAAACGCCGGACGAACGCGCCCGCACGGTCCTGCCCCTCTCTCGGCGCCTTGTTCGTCGCGCCTGTTCCTCCTAGTGTGGTGTTTCGGAAATGCCTTGCATGTCCGAAACACCACAGGGCGGGCTAACTCGATACTTTAGACGCCTCAAGCGCCGGGTTTGTGTCATGTAGTGTTTCAGAAATAGCTTTGCTATCTCTGAAACACTACCTGGAGTTTGGCG